>JAZQTM010000056.1:0-2322 GCA_045630765.1 Acutalibacteraceae bacterium
ACTACCAACTCGGTCATGATTGCCTTGTATGATTGCGTCAATGTTGGTGCTAATCGCATTAACATCCACGGTTGTAACAAACTGTGCGATGGAAATATAGACGGCGGCGGTGGTGCTATCTATGGTTTTTACAGCGCGGGATATGCACGTCTTTCTCTTGAAAATTCGCACTTTGAGGAAATTCACAACATTAACAACACGGGCGGCTTCGTTATCGAGGACGCAGCGGCTATTTACGTTAAAACGGGAAGCAAAACCGCAACCGCATTGATCGAAAATGTTTCGGGTGTCAATACGGGTAAACGCTTTATTAAGTCGCAGAACGCCGGAACAGTGAAAATTGATGCCATCCACTTTATCAACACGAGTAAAGATTTTTTGGTTGGAGTTGCAACAATGTTCTCGGCTGAGGCTAACCAAATTGAACCAGCCACCACAACGATTACCAACTCATATTTAGAAAATAATAATGGTCATAACGCCGTTGAGTCCTTTTTGATCGGTGCAAATGACAATGTAATCGTTAGTGATTGCGTGTTAAACGCCAAGAGCGGTAGTGCGCTTATTTTCACAAAGGACGACAACATCAAGTCCGATTTTATCAAGGTGACGAATTGTGAAATTGCGGGTAATCTGTTCTACACTTATACCGCAATGAACAATATCACATTTAATAACTGTAACATCAAGACGAGTTGTTTGTTGTATAAGGCAAACAACGAAACAGGCGAGTTTGTAAAATTCATCGGGTGTCACATAGAGATTTGCAATGATTACTACGATACCTATTCGTCTTTTGCATACAGCGTAGGAAATCTTATCTTCAATAACTGTGAACTGATTGACGCATCGCAAATACCGATAGAGGTAAAAAACTGTGAAAAACTGATTATTAACGGTTGCCGCATAACTCTTGAACGTTCGCTTTACCCGTTTTACGTTTACAACGATGTTGAATTATCTAACACCGCCGTTATAAACAAGGGTGAAGGAAACGGCAGACTCATACAGATGATGGACACAAACGCCCACGTTCATATCAAAAATATTGACGATGAAAATATGGAATTTGTGGTTTTCTCAAATGCCCATTACCATATCGGAGAAAATGTCAACATCGGAAAACTTGCCACATATCCTGGCGTGATTGAAGAATGTGGGCCGTCTTATAACGGCGATATTGACGCTTACAATAAATACAATATTGGCGACGGCGCGATGTATATCGACACAAACGACGGACGGCTTTATCGCATGAACAAATCAGCGAACAGCTGGGACTTGGTAGGGTGATAATCTTCCGGAAAGAAAGGAGCAAACATGAACCTTAAAGGCGCAACAAATTCAAATCAAGCGGCGCGTGGTACTGTTTCTTCGGGTTCGAGCCTTGCGGGGGCTGCCAACTCGGCACAGACGGCGCAAGGTGAGCTTTCTCCGGCGTACACCATAAGATCAGCGCTCAACTCTCCTACCATGATACGCGGCAAAAGCGCATACGAAATCGCGCTTATACACGGCTTTAAGGGTACAGAAGCGGAATGGCTTGCGTCGCTCAAAGGCAACATGACGGACGAAGATTTGCAGAAGGTCATTGATGAAGTCGCAAAGATCGTCACAGAGGGAATGGCGAGCGCGAGAATCGGAGAGGTCACGATTTATGCCGACAGCTGGGTCGGCAACGCAAGCCCGTATTCGCAAGTCGTATTTGTTTCCGGCGCGACGGAGAACAGCCAAGTTGACCTTACGCCGAGCGTGGAGCAGCTTGCTATCTTCTACGAAAAAGACCTTGCTTTTGTTACGGAGAACGACGGCGGCATTGTCACGGTGTACGCCATCGGTCAGAAGCCCGCGAATGACTACACCATCCAAGTAACGATTACGGAGGTTGAAGTATGAGCAGAAAAATTATAGGCGTTACCGTAGGCACGCCAACCAGCCCCGCAACCATCGGAAAAAAGTTAAATCCCGTAAAATCCGTAAACGGTGTCGCTCCCGACAAAAACGGAAACGTTGAGGTAGTCGGAAACAATGGCACAGACGGCAAGGATGGCATTTCTCCCACTGTTTCCACTGCTGCGATCACGGGCGGCACGCGAATCACGATCAAAGATGCGAGCGGAACAAAGACCGTTGACGTGATGAACGGCAAAGACGGCAAAGATGGTGCTGACGGAAAGAATGGCACGGACGGCAAGGATGGTACAAACGGCACGAATGGTAAAGACGGCGCGAATGGCAAAACGCCGTATATCATGAACGGCTATTGGTACATCGACGGCGTGAATACAAACGTAAAAGCGCAGGGCGTTGACGGAAAAGATG
>JAZQTM010000057.1:0-9089 GCA_045630765.1 Acutalibacteraceae bacterium
TTGAGTGCCAGGTTGCCGTCGTTGACAACAAAAAGCGACTCGGTTTCGTAGGTGCAACCGGGCTCCCACAAGATCTCGTCTTGCGCACGGTTATCCACCGTCTTAAACTCAATGATCTGACCTGCCATGGACACGTTTTGCGCATCCACCAGATCCACGTCCAAGATACCGGATTGAATCACGTTACCGGCGCTCGTCACGTTGTCCGTAAACCAGGCAAACGTGCTGCCGACCAGCATGGATACACATGCCAGTATGGCCAGTACGCTCATAATCAGCGCACGCTTGGTTGCGTTGTGTTTTGTCATTTCCATAACCTCCCAAATGGTGTAAATGTTAACCTTGATTTTTAAAAGTGACAAACGGTATGATCGATAACCACAACCGCCGTCTTTCATGGATCCAATGCCGACGTTCACCGCCATCCGTTCGCTTGATTTCGTTGTTGATATACCGTAACTTCCGTGAAAAAGCGGTGACGTACGCTACACAACCAATCAGCAACAACGGGGAAGCGATAATAGCAAGGATCCAAGCAATAGCATGAATATCGGGGCTCTCGTTAGGCATCTGGTTCTCCTGTCGTTATTTCCTGCGGCGGTGCCTCGGTCGGCTTGCCGCTTTCCAACTGCTCTTTAAGCTGTTTCAATTCTTCCAACATTCTGGCATTTTCCGCTTTTTGTACTTCAATTTCCTCGCGCTCCGCCTGAATGGCTTGCATCTGTTCCGCTTTATAACGACGAAACAACAAGAAAAATCGAATTCCCTCATACAGAATAATCAGCATAAAGGGGGCGAAAATGCAGACAAAGTATCCGGTGGTGCTCTTCAAGAAATTAAAGAACGTGCCCAAACCGGAAATATGACTTACGTATTTGCCAAGCACGTACGGATACGTAACAATGGCGGCATCGTCTGTGTTCGTGGTCGTACCATAGGTGACAAAACCGGGTTTCCCCTCCGCATCCACCGTCAATTTGCGGATCTTGTGCGTGATGGTTTCCCCAAAACTGTTGGTATCCTGTGACAAGAAGGTGATAATATCCCCCTCTGCCAGCGTGGACGGCTTGACCTCTTTTACAAAAATCAAAGACCCGGCGCCAAAATCCGTGGCCGACATGGAATCCGTGTTGACAATGTACAACTTATAACCGAACAAACTGCGATCATTTCGGTTAAACGTCGTAACCGACACCACCGTAAAGATCATCATACAAACGGCAAACGCCACAACTACCCACGACAAAATCGTGCCGATAATGCGCAACGTTTTCTTCATCATTCGGAATCACCCTCCTCAGCGTTTCTGAAATACTGTCGGATCGATGCGTAAACAACACGGAATACGTGTTCGGAATAGTTGTCCGCTTTCGGCATTTGATCGTTATGTACTTTCACCGCAAAATCCAGCAAGACGTTCAGAATGTGGCCTAAAATCAACCACACCTGCGCCTCATCTTTAAAAGCATCTCTAAACTTTTCCAAGACCGGTGCGCACCGCTGTTCATGTGCTGTGACGGAATATTTCATAAAATAAGGAGAATAATAGTATTGTACGTACGCTAAGCATCGGTCACGAGAGCCAAGCAACAAACTCCAGACAGACGAAAACAAAAAGCGACAACGCAATTCATACTCCATATCCTCTTGATACATGATCGGCAAATGACGCAAAATACAAGAAACCAACTCGTTGTCCAACGACTCAAACATTTTGCAAAACAAATCTTCCTTATCCGTAAAACAACGATAAATATAGACTTCGTTGATCGACGTTTCCGTCGCAATTTGCCTGGTCGTCGTTTTGTCAAGGCCATCCCGTGCCATTACACAAATCGCACCGTTTATTAACTTTTCACGTGTTTCCTCGTGGTTCATTTTCAGTTTCCTCTCTCGGTGTAAGTGTTTACTACAACCCGTAGCGAAATAATGCAAACGCCAAGCGTTTGCTCGTTGCACAATCTTGTATTAAAAAAGCATCACGTCTGCGAATCGGCAATCGGATCAATGTTGACAACGCTTTCTTTGCCGCAGCGCTTGCATTTGATCGGCAGATCCCGAATCAACGTGGTGGGCAACAACCACAATACCGTGTGTTTACCGCAACACGGACACAAAAACCGCCGACGTTGCGTGGTATCAATCTCCTGTTTGCATATTTGAGCATCAGAAACCAAACAACATACCCCCTTATCTTCAATCTGCACCGAGAAACAAAAAAGCGCCTATGCCACAATCGTATACACGATTTTTGGCACAGGCGCTTAGGGCTCAGGCACAGATTCACTTGTAGAATCGCTTTGTTTATATTAAAGCACGGCACACAGCCGAGTACGCTCTATTCTACACTAAATGTGCAGGCGTGTCAAGCCACGATTTTCGCAAATTTGCTCTATTTTTTCAGTTTCTTTTGTGCAAGTTGCAAAGAATCGGTCAAATCCCTCCCTGTTTCGACAAAAAAACAACACGACCGCCCACAACTGCCAACACAATCACATAATCGCTGACCGATACAAACAATCGCCTACTCTCGTATACTGAAAGTGCCTTGCACAAACCGTATAATGAAGATAATGACAAAATCTTGAGGAAACGTGAGGTTTTGCAAATGGGCAAGGAAGTAGATTATAAAAATCGAGATCGCTTTATACAGCTGGGCATTGCCATTTCAACACTTCGGAGGATCCGTGGCTTATCTCAAGAAAAATTAGCGGAAAAAGCAGCCATCAGCCGCTCGCTGCTTAGCAACATTGAAGCACCAAACATGGCATACGGCTTTTCACTGAACGTGTTGTATAACATTGCGGATGCACTGGACATCACCCCGGAAAACTTAATCAAGGCCTCCGTTTTCTCGGACGAAGTCCTTCGGAAATAACCTCCAACACTTTCCATAGCACAAAAAAGGGTAGGCAATGCCTACCCTTTTTCACTTGGTCGAGATGACAGGTCACTGTACATTGCGGCAATTCCTTCTCGTCTTTGAGTTTCGGCACAGCCCCCCTGCGGCGTCCGTTTGCGGTGCCCGAAATTCGCTTTCTCGTTATCACTCGGCGAATTTCGACCGCGGCACAGAGCTTTTTGCTCGCTGCATCCGCCGCCGGCGGCGCTCGCAAACGCTCACCACGTCCCTCACTGCGTTCGGGACATGAGTCGTAGATCACACCCCGCAATTTAGAAAAAGAAAAAGACTCCCACAACAGTGGGAGTCTTTTTCTTGGTCGAGATGACAGGATTCGAACCTGCGGCCTCTGCGTCCCGAACGCAGCGCTCTACCAAACTGAGCCACATCTCGATTCACGAGCAGTAGTCATTATACTATGTTACTTTCCGTTTGTCAACCATTTCTTTACGCTTTTCTCCAAAAACGCGCCCTGCGGCTTGGCAGGGCGCGTTTTCCGATTATTGATCGTGGTTACAATCGTTTTCTTTGCCGGAACAAGTATCGCAGTAAGGACACCCTATGCACTTCTTGCCCTTTTTCTTGGCTTTATAAACATACCGCACGGCAAGTCCGATCACCACTGCCAGCACTGCAATAACGATCACGTTTTCCATACCGATCTCCTCATGATTTCACGCTTGCGGTTTGTGATAACGTTTGTTTGTCTGAACGAACGCACAGGTACACAACGATCGCCGCCATAACCAAAACCGCGATCAAGCCCGACAAAAAGCCTGCACCGAGCGCACCCGTCACGATCAGCGTACCGATCTGATACACAACGTACGATAAAGTGAACCCGACACCAAATTGCAGCGCGATACCGCTCCACAACCATTTCGCATTCTTCATTTCACTGTTCATCGCACCGATCGCGGCAAAGCAAGGTGGTGAAAACAGATTAAACATCAAATATGCCAGTGCCGCAACCGCCGTGATCGACACGGTTTCACCCGCCGCGTTGAGTCCCGTCATCGCTTTGGCGGCAGCCTGTGCGGCGCCGTCCATCAACTCCAGATTTTCCGTATCAATAAACTTGGTTGCCGCAAAACAAACCGCCAACGTGCCAACCACGTTTTCCTTTGCAATAAAACCGGTCACGGCAGCCGCCGCCAACTGCCAGCTGAGCACACCCACAACGGGGATCAGCAAATACGCAATCGGGGAAGCAATGGTCGCCAAGATCGACGTGCGCTCGGCGCCTTCCGCCACCAACTGCAAATTCCAATCAAACGCCTGCATCACGTAAACGACGGCGTTACAAAGCAAAATAACCGTACCGGCTTTGACGATATACGCCCATCCGCGTTCGCACATAGACTTACACGCCCGCCATACCGACGGCACTTTATATTCCGGCAACTCAATGATAAAATAGGACTTTTTCGCTTTGTTGCCCGTGATTTTGTTCACCAACAACGCGCCGAAAAAGATCACCACAATACCGGTCAGATACATCGTAGCACTTACCCAGCCCGCATTGTTAAAGAAGGCACCGGCGAACAGCGAAATCACGGGAATTTTCGCACCGCACGGCATAAAAGGCGCCAACATCGCCGTTGCGCGGCGCTCCCGCTCGTTGCGGATGGTACGGCACGCCATCACCCCGGGAACCGCACAACCGGTACCGATTACGAACGGTATCACCGATTTACCCGAAAGCCCCACTTTTTTGAAAATGGGATCCAGCACGACGGACACGCGCGCCATATACCCGCAGTCCTCCAACAGCGCGATCAGAAAATACATCACCATCACGAGCGGCAGAAAACCGACCACGGCACTTACGCCGCCGATCACGCCTTCCGTCAGCAGCCCGACCAAGAAATCGTTGCCGCCGTCGAGCATCCCCGCCACCCATTCTTTAAACGCATCGATCAGCGTCACCAAACCGGGAATAACGGCACCGTTCGAAAACTCGTATCCTTCCGCGATCCACAGACCGACCCACGCCTGCGAGATCTGGAAAACCAAAAACATCACGACCGCAAAGATCGGAATACCCGCCCACTTGTTCGTGAGAACGGCATCGATCTTATCGTGAAAAGTCCGTTCTTTTGTCCGCACCTTGCGGCGCTCGACCTGTTCGACGATCCTGTTAACAAAAGAAAATCGCTTTCTGTCGGCGGCTTCCACCGCTTTTTTATCCGTCAGATCCACGTCGCCCTGCACGTACGGAGCCGCTTGCTCTTTGCCGACCTGTGCCAGCGCCGCTTCCATAACGCTCTGCAACCCCTTTGCCGAGGTGGAAACCGTATTCACGACGGGACATCCCAACAATGCCGACAAAGCCTCCGCATCGATCTTTATTTGCTTTTTGGCATTGATATCCGTTTTGTTGAGCGCGACCACCATCGGGATTCCAAGCTCTAACAACTGCGTGGTAAAGAACAGACTGCGACTCAAATTCGTGGCATCCACGATATTGATAATCACGTCGGGATTTTCATTTTTCACGTAGTCACTCGTGACACTCTCCTCGGACGTAAACGGGGACATCGAATACGCACCTGGCAGATCAACGGCAACCACGTGTTCCTTGCCGCCGTATGCACGCTTGATCGCGTGTTCTTTTTTCTCTACCGTAACACCCGCCCAGTTACCAACCTTTTCGTTGCAACCGGTCAGCGCGTTGAACATTGTCGTCTTACCGCTGTTCGGGTTACCGGTCAATGCTATTCTCATACTATTCCCCCTCTTTTTTGTTACCAAGAAGTTAGCCTACGCTAACCAAAAAGCAAAAAGCAATCAGCAGACGCTTTTTCCCGTTAAACGATGATGGCGTTTGCCAACTGATTGTCGATGTTGTATCTGCCGTCCTTAATGGACACCACGCAGCCGCCCTTCAAATGCGAGACCACGGTAATGGGTTCGCCGCTGTAGCAGCCGAGCGAGAACAGAAACGCATCCAATTCCTCATCGTCGGTTTCGATCCGCTGAATGATATACTCTTTTCCAATCTCTGCGGTTCTCAAATTCATAGTGTTTCTCCTGCCGTATCCGTCCGATACGATTTAGGCGTTAGCCTATGCTAACCACACGTATCGTACCATCTTCTCCAATATTTGTCAACACCTTTTAAAAAATTTTATTGGTTGCCCTTCTTTATTTTTTATGTTATACTGAAAATGATTTTGTCCCAAGGAGGATATCGTATATGAGTTCACGCATTTCGCCGCGCACGTCGAAAGCGGTACTTACCGCCATCGTATCGGTGTTGTTCGCGGTCTTGATCTTTGTGGTACTGTGGGGAGTCGGCAACTGGAACCCGACCGGCATCAACTCCTCCACTGCCACCGGTGCAGCGCAAAAAGCCGCTTGCTGCGGCGGTATCGCCGGCTTGCTTGGCGTTTTGTTGTTCATCTTATCGCGCGAATATCTGCGTGAGGCGGGTGAGATCGCACCGGAGCGCCCCGTTTGGTTTTATCCGCTTATGGCGGGACTGCTGTCAGCGGGGGCAATGTGTGTCGCATATTCCTTCGTCGGTATGTGGCCGTTTGGTGAAAAGAGCGCTATGATGGTGGATATGCACCACCAATACGCACCCTTGCTCTCGGAACTGCGCTACGATCTCTTACACGGTGACAGTCCCTTGTATTCCTTTGAGGTGGGACTGGGTGCCAACTATCTTTCGCTGTTCGGCTATTATTTGGCAAGCCCGTTTAATCTGTTTTTGCTTCTTTTCCCCGAGCGCCTGCTCGCGCAAGGGATCTTGTTCGTCACGCTGCTCAAAAACGCGTTGTCGGGTGCATTGTTTGCACTGTGCGTGCAACAACTGTTCGGCAAACGCGGTCTGTATATCCCCACGGTTTCCGTTATGTATTCCTTGATGGTATACTTGATCGCCTATTCCTGGAACCTTATGTGGCTGGACGTCGTGATGATCCTGCCGCTGGTAGTATACGGCTTTGAACGGCTGATGCACACCGGCAAGTTCCTCACCTACGTACTCTCCCTCGCGTATGCCCTGTATGCGAACTATTACATCGGCTTTATGTTGTGCATCTTTTTGGTGCTGTATTACCTCGCGTATTGCCTCCGTTCGCGCCGCTCCGGCAAGGAGATCGGCACGTCGTTTGCACGTTTCGCAGGCTTCTCGGTGTTGTCCGCCGGCTTGGTCGCCGCTTTGTTGATACCGGTCTATCTGGCCTTGCAACACACGTCGGCGGCGGGCGCAGAATTGCCCGACATCACCAATACGTTGGACATCTTCCAACTGCTCGGTCGCCATTTGGCAGACACCTCACCCACCGTTCGTGCGGGCAACTTGCCGAATATTTATTGCGGTGTCCTTACCGCGATATGCGTCCCGCTGTTTGCGGTGAACAAAGGCATTGCCCCGCGCCGCCGCGCCGCGTATATGGCGCTGTGGCTGGTGCTGTTCTTCTCGTTCCTTGTCAACTGGACGGATCTTGCGTGGCACGGCTTACACTCCCCGAACGATCTGCCGTACCGCTTCTCGTTCTTATATTCCTTCTTCTTACTGCTGATGGCGTGCGAAACGCTTATCCACCTGAAAAACATCGAAACCCGCCACGTCTGTTTCACCTTTGCGGGTGCGGTAGCGTATCTGATGCTTGAGGAGCATTTCGGCGACGAAGCCTACGGCTTCTCCACCGTGTATATCAACCTTGCGATCATCGCGATATACACCGTCATTTTACTGCTGTCCACACGCAAACTTCTCCGCCGTCGCTTAGCCTATGCGTTGCTGTTGCTCGCGGTCACGGCGGAAATGGCACTTGGCGGCGGCAGCACCTTCGTCAAGCTTAACGCCAACGAATATTTCACCCGTCACGTCGATTACCTGGACAACGAAACCACCGAGGCGATCCGCGCTGCCGTGGAGAAAACGGAACAGCTCGGCGATGCCGCTGCCGACGGCGACTTCTACCGTCTGGAATTCTTGCCCCGCCGCACCTGTGTGGATACTGCCATGTTCCATTATCGCGGCTTGACTTCGTTCTCGTCCAGCAACTACTTTGATACCACCCGCGTGTTGGGCGGCCTCGGCTACGCCATCAACGGCGTCAACAGCCATCTGTATAAATCGTATCAGCCGTTCACCGATTCCCTGCTCGGCATCCGTTACGTGATCTTCGGTGAGGACGAAACGGCGCCGTCACAACTGAAATATCTGGAAACCGTCACCGTCGGCAACACCACGTACGCAATCTATGAAAACCCGTTTGCACTCGGGCTCGGCTATGTGGTAGACGAGGACGTCAAAGACTATTCCTACACGCGGTACGATCCGTTCACGTCGCAAAACGACCTTTTCTCCTCTCTGTGCAATAACTATTCTCCGTTGTATACGCTGTATGACATTTCCACCGAAGATTCCACCGTCGGTGTACCCACCGGCTCGGGATCCGGCTTCCGTCTGTACGTTGACGAAGAAAACCGTACCGCCTCTTTCACGGTAACGCTTGAGGAAAACGCTTCCCTCTTCCTGTATGCCGATTGCGGCGCCGCAGAGGACATGACTATCGACCTCGGTGATCAATCGTGGTCGGTATCCCCTCACGAGCCGTACATTATCAACGGCGGTGTGGCAAAAGCCGGCACGGTCGCCAGACTGACCGTCACCTCCGACGTCAGCTGCAGCGGTAACTTCTACGTTGCTTCGTTTAACCAGTCCGCTTTCGCGGCGGCAATGTCGACCCTGTCGGATAACCAGCTGGTCATCGACGATCTCGGCAGCAGCCGCCTTTCGGGCAGCATCAATGCCGAAAACGACGGCGTGCTTATGACCTCCATTCCGTACGACAGCGGTTGGTCGGTCACCGTCGATGGCAAGGAAGTCAAAACCTTCTCGACTGCGGGCGGCTTCTTGGGCTTTGACCTTGCAAGCGGCGAGCATACCGTCACGCTCACCTATATTCCCGAAGGTCTGATCATCGGACTTGCCGTCAGTGCCGCAAGTCTGGCAGCACTGCTCATACTGCTTATCGTGTCCGCCGTCCGCCGCAAAAAAACGGCGCTCGGCGAAGCGCTGGACTATGAAAATGCCCAACCCATTCAAAAGGGCTTTTCGGTTACGGATGAACCGCTTACGGATCTTCCCCCGCTCCCCGACACGTTACAAGAACTAACCGACAACACCCCCGAACAAGCATAAAAAAGCCGAGATCCACGCGCGTGG
>JAZQTM010000058.1:0-1864 GCA_045630765.1 Acutalibacteraceae bacterium
CTCGATGCAAGCATCGACCATATCGTCGATCGGCTCACCCGATTTACGGCTGTCATAGACCAATCTGCCGAGCCCTTCGTGCGCACCGGCGATCTCGCGACGCAGATCCGCGATCTTCATTTTCATTTTACCAAGTTCCACTAACTCGCCGGTCTTTTGACCGACGTTTTCCGCGATGCCCTTTACGCGGGACACAACATCTTCAAACTTTGTCATACTCGATCGCTCCTTTTTCGTTTCCTACTTTTATTATAAGAAATTCTGTGCTAAAAGACAATAGATTTTTTATTTCGAACCAACAAACTCCCAAAGCAAAGAATCGTCGGGCAAGTCGTCGGTTGACAAGGTGGCAAACCGCGACAGCGCCTCGATCAAATGCGTGATGGTTTGCGCATACGGGCTATCTGTCGGCACTTCGCGCAACAAAGGTAACAAGCGCGGCGCCAACATCGCTGTTTCGAATGAATGCGTGGTATCAAAAACGGCATCTGCCGTATCTACATACGGGAACATATAAAGATTTTCGCCGCGTACGACCTGCCGCCACATATCCAACGTATTTTCAATGGAACTGTTGCGGAATTGATAATCGCGCAGCATCCGTCGGCACAAGCGCAGATCGCGGCGCGTCAACAGTGTATCCTCGCCATCGTATATCCGCGACATAACGTTGATGAAAATCTTAAAAACGTTATTCCCCGACAGATGTTCTTCCAACATCGGATTAAGCGCGTGGATCCCCTCGAAGATCACTACCGAATTTTCAGCAATGCGCAGTTCATATTTTTCGGGCTCCGGCTCGTGGGTGTTGAAGTTAAAGCGCGGCAATCGGGTAACACCGTCTGTCAGCAATTCTTTCATACAAGCCTGCAGTTGCGGCAGATCCAATGCTTCGATCGATTCGTAATCGTAACTGCCGTCCGGCAAAAGCGGCGCCTGCCCTCTTCCACGGTAAAAATCATCCAGCGAGATGATACACGCCTGCCTGCCGCGCATCTCAAGTTCTCGCTTAAGATTGTTTGCCGTCGTGGTCTTGCCGGCCGATGAAGGGCCGGACAAAAACACCAGACATCTGCCCGTCATTTCCGACGCCATATGCTCTGCCACTCTCCGTACGTTATCCAAATACCGCGCGCATTCCTCTTGAATCATACGTTGAGGGTCGGTTTTCAAACGTTCGTTAATAGCGGCAACGTGCAGGGTCCGTTGTTCGAAAAATCGGTTCATACGGATATCCTTTCGTAGAAATCTTTTACGGTTGCTTTCCGATTCAGCATTTCCTCAAGACCGGCATTGTATTCGTAAGGGAATTTATAATTGAAAATACGTTCCAAATACTCCGTCCCAGGTTGTTTTAATTTCGATACCGCACCGGCGCCACACCCTAAAATGGTATGCGTTTCATCCATAATATAGACGTTATACAAGCCGTCGCAACCCTCTTTCGCCCAACCGACGTTTTCCTGGTTGCCGACCGTACGGCTTTGGCGATACAGATAGTACGGATGATATCCCGCTTGCGGCAAGCGCTCGGCAGTATGACGTACCATACGCACCGCCTCATCACCACCGTGATAATCCGCCCGCTTTTGCAAGGTTAAATTGGCAGCGCGTTTCATTGACAACGTGTGGACCGTAACACTTTCAGGTGCCAAGCGTAAAATGCCGTCGACAGTGTCACAAAAGCCGTCATATGTATCGCCCGGCAATCCCGCAATTAAGTCGGTGTTGATGTTATCGTGTCCCTGACGGCGCGCCATATCAAAGGCTTCATAAAACTGCGCCACCGTATGACGGCGCCCGATTCCTTGCAAAACATCATCACGCAAGGTTTGCGGATTGATACTGATGCGCGACACACCAG
>JAZQTM010000059.1:0-18637 GCA_045630765.1 Acutalibacteraceae bacterium
AAGCCCGCTTGGCCTCCGACTTCATCCGGTAACAATTGTAGCAGTTTCATAGTTACACCTCTATTCGATCGCATCTGTGTAAAGAAGACGTATCTCTACGACCGTCCCGCTCGGGACGGTAACGGATTGTTCAATGGATTGCGAGGCAACAACCGCCTGCTGTTGCACGTTCAGGTTCTCAGCTTCATCGCGCCAGCCGATAATACTGACGTTTAGTCCCGCCTCGGTAAGAAGCGTGTTCGCTTCCAATAATGTTTTTCCCGTCACGTTCGGCACGGTTGCCTGTTCGGGCGATTGCCCGTCAGCATACAGCACGACTGTGCCGTTTTTAGAGATCGCTGTACCCGCCGACGGACTTTGCGCCGTCACGGTTCCGCTGCCAACAACGCGGTACGATAACCCCGCGCTTTTCAAAACGGAGCTTGCTTGCGAAACAGGTTTCCCCGTGACGTTCGGCACGGTGGTGCGCAACGCCGTTTGCTCTGCTTCCGTATACCGCGGTTCTATTTGCAAATACGGCAATACGTCGCTAAAAATCTTTTGTGCAACGGGCGCCGCCAACGTTCCGCCGTAACGAATATGTGTTTGCGGTTCGTCGATCATCACAATTACAGCAATCCTCGGATTATCCGCAGGGGCAAACCCGCAAAAAGAAGCAACTGCGTTTTTGCGACCGTTTTCGGCAGACGCCTGATCGGTTTTTTCCGAAGTACCTGTCTTACCGGCAACGCGATAGCCCGCAACGTACGCGTTTTTGGCACCGCCGCCGTCCACCACGCCCTCAAGCATCGTACACATACGCGACGCGGTATCCGCCGAGATCACGCGCCTACGCACAGTAGGGGTGTTCAGTACGGTTTTAACACCGTCTGCCGCGACACTGTGGCTGACAACGTACGGCGTGCGAAGATTGCCGTCGCTCGCCACGGCGCTCACACCGGTAATCATTTGAATGGGTGTAACCTTGAAGGTCTGCCCGATAGACGAGGTTGCCACGTCCACCGCCGTGATAGCAGCGGCACTGTGATACAGCGTGGCGGTCACACGTGCTTCGCCCAACATATCAATACCGGTAAGCGACGTGAAACCGAAACGCTCATGATAAGTCGGAAATAACGTCGTGCCTAACAGAGAGCCGATCGTCATAAACGCGGGGTTACAGGAATGCGAAATGGCTTCTGCCAAGCTCTGGCTGCCGTGGCTGCGGGGAAACACGTGACACTTCATCGTGCGCACCCCCGCCATCGTATAGGTGCCGTTACAGAAAAAATGAGAATTTTCCGAAACAAGCCCTTCCTGCAACGCGGCAGAAGCGGTAAAAATCTTGAATACCGAGCCCGGCTCATAGAATTCTGATATCGCCTTGTTTTTCCACTGTTTCTGCAAGGCGGTAAGCAATGCATCGGATTGCTCGTCACCCGATAACAGCGCGATCTGCGCCGCCGTGTCGGGATTTTGCAAAACGCGGGGATTGTTAAGATCGTAATCCCCTTTGGTAGCCATCGCCAACACTTCATCGGTGCGCACATCCATCACGATCGCGCACGCACGATTGGCGGCACCGGTCTCGGCAACGGCAACCTCTAAATAGTTTTCCACAATTTTTTGAATATTCACGTCAACAGTGAGGTAAAGGCTATCCCCCTCCTCAGCATCGACCGTGGTTTCGTATTGAATCGCGTTGGGAAGAGCATCACCCCGCCCGTTTTTGGTGGTAATAACCCTGCCCGCCTTGCCCGCAAGCAAATCGTTATACTTTGCCTCCAAACCCTCCAGACCGGCATTATCCGTGCCTGTAAAACCGAGAACGCAAGAAAGTGTGCTGCCGTTCGGGTATTCGCGCTTATAATCCTGAATCACGCGAAACGCACCGGTGAGATCGTTTTCCTTTACCCATTCGATAAAAGCGGTGCGCAACGCCGTATCAATTTTGGATTTAATAACCTCGTATCGAGAACCTGTTTTTTGCGTTTGCTTCTCCAGTTTTTCCGCATTGATCTGTAAAAGCGAGGGTAATTCCGCACAGATCACCGCACGCGATGCCTCATTCGGTATTTCCGACGGCATCATCAGGATCGTGGCAACCTCTACGCTTTGTGCCAACACAACGCCGTTTCGGTCGTAGATCGTGCCGCGTTTGTCCGAGATTACGCTATCGGCAAGTTGCTGTTCCGACGCCAGCGTTTGCCACTGCGTATGCTGAAAGATCTGCAACGCCAAAAGCCTGACGCATACCGCACCAAAACAAACGATCATCACGGCGAGTACCGCCAACGCTCGTTGCCACATCCGACGGGAAGGAGCCCGCATTGAAACGTCCTGTTGATGAAACCGTTTCATAAACAGGAGTCCTCTCATATAAAATCTGTTTTAATAAATCGTATCTGCGTAAGTAAATTCGACGGTGATAACCGTACCTTTTGCCACTGATTTGCCTGCCACCAGCGATTGACGTGTGGCAGTCGGTGTGCCGCCTGTCGCACTGATACCCGACAAAAGCACGTTGACACCCGCGGCATTTGCCAATTGAGTGACCTGCGCCACCGTATACCCGGAAAAATCAGGAACGGTAGTCATTTGCGTGTCGCTGTTATCGGTATACAGCCATACTGTACCGCTCTTCGGTATCGAGGTACCGCTTGCCGGCACTTGTTTGACAACCGTACTGCCGTTACCGACGGTATGGTAAGTCAACGTGGATGCTTTCAGCGTACTAGCCGCCGCCGAAACCGTCGCCCCCAC
Organism: Acutalibacteraceae bacterium; assembly: GCA_045630765.1. Taxonomy (GTDB): domain Bacteria; phylum Bacillota; class Clostridia; order Oscillospirales; family Acutalibacteraceae; genus RGIG3009. The sequence continues at coordinate 2,743 of JAZQTM010000059.1, forward strand.
AACGTTGGGAACGCTGCGATCCAAACCGGCGATCTCTTCCTCGGTATAATTCGGTTCCACACCGAGGTACGGGAGAATATCCTTGAGTATTTTCTTGGCGCAGGGTGCCGCAACACCGCCACCGGATTTTAACCGTTGCGGCTCGTCAACCATTACCAGCACCGCCACCTGCGGATCGTCCGCCGGTGCAATGCCACCAAAGGAAGCGATGATCTCGACGTTGGCGTCATCGTCTTCTTCGGATTTTGTTTCAGTCTTTTCGGAGGTACCGGTCTTACCCGCCACGCGATAACCGGAAATGTACGCATTCTTAATGGCACCACTGCTGACAGCGTTTCCCAACATAGCGCAGATGCGGCGCGACGTATCCTCCGAGATCATCTGCCGTTTGACAACCGGTTCGGTGTTAGACAAGATATTCCCATCGCCATCCAACACTTTTTGAACAATATACGGCTGCATCAAATAACCGCCGTTTGCTACAGCGGACATCGCCGTAACCATCTGCAACGGCGTCACCTTAAAGGTCTGACCGATCGAAGAAGCCGCCACGTCAACCAAGGAGATCTGTTCAGGCAAGTGATACAAGCCGCTCGTGACCGCCGGCTCGCCGAGCAGGTCCACTCCCGTCTTGGCGGTAAAGCCGAAGCCGGCATAGTATTTGGAGAACAAGTTTGTGCCGATGCGCGTACCCAACGTCATAAACGAAGGGTTGCAAGAGTTCGCAATGGCCTCTACGAAATTCTGCTGACCGTGTCCCTTGGGATAAACCCAGCATTTCATAGTGCGATCGGCAATAGTAAAGCTGCCGCCGCAATAGAAGGGGGTTTCCTCGGTCACCAAACCTTCTTCCAGGCCCATAGCAGCCGTAAAGGTCTTGAACACCGATCCCGGCTCGTAAAAGTCAAGCGCTTTGTTACGATATTGCTCCAAACGCGCTTTGACGATCGCATCACTCTGCTCCTGTCCGGACAACAAGGCGATCTGTTCCGCCACGGTAGGATCGGAAATCGTCAGGTAATCGTTCGGATCGTAGTCACCCTTGGTAGACATCGCCAGAATAGCGCCCGTATCCACATCCATCACGATCGCACAACCGCGGTTCGTCGCGTTAAACTCGGTCAACGTATCTGCCAAATGCTTATCCGTAACCTGCTGAATATACTGATCGATCGTCAGCACCAAGCTGTTACCGTCGGTTGCGTTGATGGTATATTCGTATTGCAAAGAGGTCGGCAGGTGATCACCGTACGTGTTTTGTGCCGCCACCATACGACCGGGTGTGCCGGAGAGCATATCATCGTATTGCAATTCCAAGCCTTCGCGCGCCACGTTATCTTTGCCGACAAAACCGAGCACGCAGGACAACGTGTTTTTAAGAGGATATTCCCGCTTGTAATCGGTGACAATGCGGAACACGCCACCCAAGCTGTTCTCGTTTACCCATTCAATAAAGGTGTCGCCAACGGATTTATCCACCTTGGCTTTTACGACTTTGTACTGCGATTTGCTGTCCAACGTTTGCTGGTATAACGTTTGACGATCTACCTCCAGCATCACGGATAACTCCTCCGCGATCTTTTGGCGCGTTTCCTCACGGCGGATGTTACAGGGTGCCATAACAATGGTACACACTTCTCGCGTCAGCGCCAACACCGACATATTGGCGTCGTAGATCTGTCCGCGGTTAGCAGATATCTTAATGTCCGCAAGTTGTTGGGCAACGGCTTGCTTTTGCCATTCCTCTTGTTCCAAAACCTGAATGCGGAATAACTGACATACCAAAAGCAACAAGCACAGGAACGTCGTCGCAATGCAGATCACCGTACGTGTCCGCATATGCCGCGTCAAACCCGTGGTTTGCGTCTGATTGCTTTGTTTGGTTGACATCCCGTTCACCTCGCTTTGATAAAAAAGAGAGTTAAGACGCTACCATCCCAACTCTCATCGTCCGAGGCTCCTTCTATAAATATACGAAAGAACCCTCGATATAGAACTCGTCTATTGCAGCCAAACCGTCAGGGTGTTCCAGACAGTAGCCCAAAATCCTGCATCGTCGTCGGTCGATTCCGGCGCGACCGGAGTGACCGTGATATAATCGATCTGACCGGATTCCACCTGACGAAGTCCTGCGCTTTCAGCGTATTCCTCCACGCTTTGCGCCGACGTCTGGGCAGCAAGTTCGCTTTCGAGTCGTTTCGTCTCGCCTATCGCTTCATCAAGCGCTGTTTCCGCGTGGCTGATAGCGCTGTTAAGTTCCGTCAAGCGAACCTGACTCGATATCATAAATCCGATCACCAGGAGAACAATACCCGCAACAGCCGCCGTAGCAACCGTGTTAAGCAGTTTTTGCAAACGAGCGCGGCGTTTTTCCGCTTTCGTCGCTTTTTTGCCGGGGAGAGCCTTGATCTTTGCCTTCGGCTCGTAGATAGATAAATCGTATGCTTCGGATCCGTAAGTTGCCATCGTGCTCTCTCCTTTCTGCTTAATCTTTCGTTATTTGTATCGCTCGTGTATCTTTTCTATACAGCGCAGCTTCGCGCTGCGGCTGCGGGGGTTTTCTGCCAATTCTTTGGCGGATGCTTCAATCGGTTTTTTCGTTACCAGCTGTCCTGCAGGAGTGCGTCCGCAAACACAAACGGGGAAATCCGACGGACATTCACAACCCTTGCAAAAAGCTGCAAACCGTTGTTTAACGATTCGGTCTTCTAACGAATGGAAGGTGATGACCGCCAAGCGGCCGCCCTCTCGTAAACTGTCAAACGCTATATCCAGCGCTTCAGACAAGCAATCTAATTCCGCGTTTACAGCGATTCGCAATGCCTGAAACACCTTGCGAGCCGGATGCCCGTCCCGCCGAACTGCCGCAGGAACCGCCCCTTTGATAAGTTCGGCAAGCTGTACGGTAGTTTCGATCGGCTGTTCTCGCCGCGCCGCCACGATCGCTCGCGCAATGGGGCGAGAAAATTTTTCTTCACCAAAACGGTAGAAAATATCAGCAAGTTCTTGCTCGGAAAGTTCTCTAACCAAATCCGCCGCCGTCACACCCTCTTGACTCATACGCATATCAAGCGGCGCATCGGTGTGATACGAAAACCCTCGTTCGGGTTCATCTAACTGATGAGAGGAAACGCCGATATCCAACAAAATGCCGTCTACACGGTCAATCTGCTGCTCACGGAGCACCTCGTCCATATAGCGGAAGTTTCGCCGCACAACGGTTGCCGGCAGACCCGAAAGCCGTTTGGACGCCGCCGCGATCGCATCCGGATCCTGATCCAACGAGATCAGCCGCCCGCCCTTAAGCTGCGAGGCGATCAAGAAAGAATGGCCACCACCGCCTGCCGTTCCGTCAAGGTAAGTCCCGTTCGGTCGGACGTTCAAGGCTTCAATTGTTTCCTCCGGCAACACCGGCAGGTGATAACCACCGATCGATTGCAACGTTTTCATATCAGAAGCCCAACTCAGCGAATTCTGCCTCGACTTCCTCGGAGGTCATCGCATCCATATCCGCTTCGTATGCCGACGGATTCCAAACTTCAGCACGGTTTCCCGCGCCGATTACCAGCGCCTCTTTTTCAAGTCCCGCATACTCCAGCAAATGGCGGGGAAGCAAGATGCGCCCTTGAGCATCCACCTGTACGTCCACGGCATTCGCCGATAAGTAACGCTGCAACTTGCGCGCCTGCGTCATGGGCTTTTGTGCAAGTCCTTCTTGTAACTTTTCCCATTCGTCCATCGAATACAGGCAAACGCAATGATCCATGACAGCCGCGGCAATAAACAAACTGCCCAGCTTGTCACGCAACTTGGCAGGCACGAACAGCCGCCCTTTTGTGTCGATATTATGTTGGAATTTTCCGTATAACATCTTGCCTTCTCCATTTACGTTTCGATGGGTTGTGGAAAACTCGGTGGAAAATGTGGAAAATCACCACTTTGCACCACTTCGCACCACAGTGACTATATTATACCGCCTTTTGCGAAAAAAATCAACCCAAAAATGCGAATTTGTGCGACTATTTTTCGGCATACAAAAAGTGGTGTCTGCCACTTAGACAGACACCACTGAACCACTATATTTTGCTATACAATTACTTGAACAACCGCCAAAATCAACGGCATTGTCAGCACCGAAAACAAGGTGGAGAGCGCCACCAGATTGATAGAAGATTCCGCATCTTGGTGGTACCGATCGGCAAACATCGCTACCGCCACCGCGACCGGCGCCGTTGATGCAATTGCCATGGAAAGGAGCATATTTCCGCGAATACCGCACACATACATTAAGGCAATACTGATTATCGGCACGACCAAAAGCCGCATCGCCATTGCCCCGAAATCACCGCGCTTTTTAAGCGCCTGCCTCATATCCACTTTCGACAAATAGTAACCGGCAAAAAGCATCGGCAACGGGGTGTTCAGATTACCCAAATGTTGGATCGGTGCAAAAAGAATTTCGGGCAAAGTAACACGGCAAGCGAACAACAGAAAACCGACAACCAAACCAATCATACCGGGGCTGAAAATCATTTTCCGAACCGGCACCTTGCCGCTTGATTTATCCATAATCAACAAGCCGTAGCTCCACATCGTTACGCTCATCGCCACCACGTAGGTTGCACCGTACATAACACCTTGATCGCCCAACACCGCTTGCTGAAGCGGCAACCCCATAAAGCCGGCATTGGACAACACGGTCGCCGTGCGATAAACGCGAGTGGTCGGCGTATCCTTGCGATACACGATATGCGTGATAACAATGGCGACAACGTGCAACGCAAACGCCACACCCAACGCGATCAACAGTTCATACATAAGTGCCGTGTTGTACTCTCGTTGAAATGATTTGATAATGACACAAGGGGTTGCGATCAGCAACGCCAGATCCGAACAGACTTTTCCACCCATGTCCGTAATGATCTTCTTTTTCCCGAGAATATATCCAACCAGCACCAGCAAAAACAGGATAAGAACTTGCTGCCCCACGGTTAAAAAGCTATTCCACATTGTAACAGCACCCCCCATGTATCGCTAAACATTGTATACCCATTCCTCAAAAAAAGCAAGAAAAATCGCCCCGTCAAAAACGGGGCGATTACCGACTTTTTCTATTAAGCGCAGCGCTTTACCGCAACCGTCTGCAGCTCGGCAGTCATATCATACGCCACGCGGCGCCACACCTCGCGGCGACGGCGACGGTTACGCACAATGGCGGCATCGCGCTTCATCGACAACGTGCAGCAAGTCAGCACCGTTATGCGGCATGCCATCAAAATCACCGTCAGCACAGGGTACTCACCCATCGCCAAAGCACCGCACATCGCCAACTCGATCGCTGCCATTGACAACGGAATCCACGCCATATAACGGGTAACCACGCACTTCGCAGCCACCAGCATATATAAACTTACCGCACCGAACACGGCGGCTGTAACAACACTAAAAACCATCCCGAAAACTCCTTTTTCGCCGTTCGGAAAAACCGAACATTTGTTTCTTTAATGTCATTATAACAGCCCGATTTTCAAAAGTCAACTAAAAAACGAAAATTTGTTCGGATTTTTTATTATCCGTTTTTCGCGCGGCGTTTGGCGGCGGTCACGGTGTTTTTAAGCAGCATCGCAATCGTCATCGGTCCGACACCACCGGGGACGGGAGTGAGATAGCCCGCGACCTCATCCACAGCGGGAGCAACGTCACCGCAAAGTTTGCCCTGCGCATTGCGATTCATACCAACGTCAATGACCGTAGCACCCGGCTTCACCATATCGGGTGTCACAAAATCGGCTTTTCCCACAGCCGCCACGAGCACGTCTGCTCGGCGACAAACCTCTTTCAGGTTACGGGTGCGGGAATGGCAGATCGTCACGGTTGCGTTTTCGTGCAGCAAAAGCATCGCCATCGGTTTGCCGACGATGTTGCTGCGCCCAATCACGACGCACTCCTTGCCCTCAACCGAAATACCGCTGCGATGCAACAACTCCATCACGCCGGCGGGAGTGCAAGGTAAGAAGGAAAAATCGCCGATCATAATATGGCCAACGTTTTCGGCATGAAACGCATCCACGTCTTTTTGGGGTGCGATCGCGGCGATCACCGCTTTGTCATCCAGGTGTGACGGCAGCGGCAGCTGGCACAAAATACCGTCAATATCGTCACGCGCGTTGAGCGCTTCCACGTGTGCAAGCAGTTCTTCCTGCGTAGTATCGGCGGGCAAAGCGATCTCCTCGGAATACACGCCGATCTCGGCACAACCTTTTTTCTTGTTGTTTACGTACACACGAGATGCGGGATCGTCGCCGACAATAATGACAGCCAAACCCGGCGTCGTGCCCTCTTTTTTTAATTGCTCAACTTCTTTTGCTAAATCCTGCCGCACTGCAGCAGAAATCGCTTTTCCGTCAAATTTTTTCGCCATTGGTATCCTCCTCAATTTCTTCCGTCGCAGTTTCCGTCATCAACAGTTGCGGGTCTGCCAACGGAATCGTCGCCTCATCGTCCGTCGCCGTAGCCAAGTGGCTTTCCCTGCTTTTGAAAACAAAGAACAGGATCGCTCCGCCAAGCACCGACAACAATGCAACCAAACACGATACTTTCATCGTGAACAAATACAAACTATCGGTACGCAACAATTCAATAAAGAATCGTCCTGCGCCATACCACATAATATACATGGCAAAAAGTTGTCCTCTGAACCGATAGGCTTTTCGAGATACGATATGTAACAGCACAAAGCCGAGAATACACCACAACGATTCATATAAGAAGGTGGGATGCACCGGTATGTCGGGGTCATACGCCACACCCGCGAGCGGGTTTGCCGGATTGGAAATCCAGCTGCCCGACATACCCCAGGGCAGCTCGGTGTTGCCGCCGTACGCTTCCTGGTTAAAGAAATTGCCCCATCTGCCGATGGCTTGCCCGATCAAAAATCCGATAGACGCAATATCGAACATCCGCAAAGTGTCCACCTTGCGGAACGGGCACATCCACAGCGCCGTCACAAACGCGCCGATCAAGCCGCCGTAAATTGCAAGCCCACCTTGCCACACATATAAGATGGTAATGGGGTTTTCAAAATACTGCGCGCGGTCCTCGGAAAACAACACGTAGTACAGCCGCGCACCGATAAACGCCATAATGATACACACCAGCACTACATCCAGCATCGGATCCTTTTCAAGACCGAAACGTTTGGCGTTTCGAAAACCGTATACGGCTGCCAACAGCAAGCCGACGGCAATCAGCAACCCATACCAACGCACGCTGATCTCGCCGTTGAAAAACGGGATGGAAAAAATCTCCTCGTTAAGCGGGACAGCCCATCCTAATTTCGGGAACGAAACGTATGAAATCATTTTTATCATCCTTCCTGTTGCAACGGTAACACCAGCGAGAGCGCCGATGCTTCTTTCGAAAAATCTCGCTCAATTCGCTTACATACCGCTTGAGCATCCAACGTCGCAACCGCATCCAGCGCCGCAAAAGGCGACCGTTCGGCAAAATGCGCTTCCAACACCAAATCGCCGCACGATTCCACGTTGTCGAGCTGTGATACCAAGCGACCGTACACGGCGTTGCGCGCCGCTTCAAACTCCTCGCTTGTAACACCTTCTCGTTTTAATCGCTCGATTTCAGCACGGAATGCTTCACACACCGCTTCGGGATCGCGCGACTCACCGCCCAAAATCCACACACCGTAACCCGGTCCGTTAAAATACTCAAAACCGAACGAGGCATTGATAAGCCCGCGTCGCATCAGGTCGGCATACAGCGGATTGGCACGACCGCCAACCAGCTCTTGCAACACCTCTGCTGCCGCAAGGTCTTCCGCCGACTCGCTTTTGACGCCGTTGAGCGGCACTTTATACCCCAAATAGAACAGCGGCTCCGAAACCGGCATACGCGCCTCGATGCGCGGCTGCGCTGCGGTAGGCGGCTCTTCAATCGGTGCGCGCAGCGGCACGTTCCCTTTTGACGGTTTGAGCAATCGGTCGGCAACCTCCTCCACCTGTTCGGGGGTAACGTTGCCGGAAACCGACAAGACCATATTTTTCAGATCGTAAAAGCTCTCGTAACAGCCGTATAACAGCTCCGGCGTAATCTCAGCGATCGATTCCACCGTTCCCGCAATATCGATCCTCACGGGGTGATGGTGATACAACGCCGTCAGCAAATTACAAAACACCGTACGTGACGGAGAATCCTCACACATACGGATCTCCTGCCCAATGATGCCGCGTTCCTTCTCCACCGTTTGTGCGGTGAAATACGGATCCTGGACGAAATCCAACAAAATTTCCAACGATTCCGTCAAATTTTGCGTGCAAGAAAATAGATACGCGGTATGATCAAACGAAGTGTAGGCGTTCGCACTGGCGCCGGTTTCGGCATACCGCTCAAATGCATCGCACTCCTCGTTTTCAAACAACTTATGCTCCAAATAATGCGCGATACCTGCCGGCAACTCAACCCGTTTTCCGCTCTCGGGATCAACGTATGCGGTATCGATTGCGCCGTAGTCGGTAGCAAACACCGCATAGGACGAAACGTAGCCCGCCTTCGGCCATACGTAAATGGGCAATCCGGAGGCATGCAACATATAGTAATAGCGCTCGCCCGTGTGTGAGCAGGTATACTCAGTCCACTTACTCATCTGCCGCTCCCCCTTTTTGCGCCAACAGATAGGCACACTCGTACCGCACCCGTTTTGCGGCGGCAATTACCTCATCACGCGTAACCGCCTGAATCGCATCTCGTGTCTGTTCCGGCGAAGCGGGCTGCACAAGCGCCGCCTGCGACACGTACCAAGCCGAGCGAGCACTTTGCGAATCGTTTACCGCCTCAAAGCTTTGCACGACACTGCGCCGTGCCGCTTCCAGCTCTTCATCAGTAAATTCACCGCGGCGGATCGCCTCCAACTGCGCTAAAATCTCGACTTCGGCGCGCTCGGCATTTGCTTCGTCAACGCCGCTTTGTACAAACAAAACGCCCTTGATACGGTCGTATGCCGATGAACAATAATAACACAAACTCAATTTTTCGCGAACGTTTTTGAAAAGCAACGACGTCGCCGTACCACCAAGCAGCGCGTTCATCAGCCGCGTAGCATTAACGCCCGCCTCCGGCTCAGCACATCCCGCACGGAAGCCAAGAACCATTTTGGATTGCCCGACCTCCATACGCTCTACTTGCCGACGGAATTCCGGCAAACAGGTAGCGGTATCGGTATGACAAGCCGTCGGCTTTCTGCCGCTGACGGCGGCAAACTCGCGACACAAGGCCTGCTCCACGTCCGGCAACGCACAATCGCTTTGCAAGATCAGTTGTACCGACGCTTCTTGCAATACCCGTTTCCACGCGGCAGTCACCACCTCGGGAGTCAGCGATTCAATCACGGCGGCATCGCCGTAACGACCAATCCCATAGGCCTCGTCGGGACAAAGCAACCGCTCCGCCCGGCGGCGCGCATACCAACGCTTTTCATTGATTTCCGCGCGCACTTCTTCCGCCAAACAACGCCGTTCCGTTTCCACGTCCTCGGCACGGAACATCCCGTTTTCAAGTGCCGGACGGAACAACATTTCACATAAAAGCTCGCCACACGCGGCGGTCAATTGTTCGCCGCTTATTGCATAGCGATCACTCGTACATTCGGCAGTAAGGATCAAAGCCTGCGTTTCTCCGATACGCGCAACGTCCCCCGTAACCGCCGCACCATATAACTGATTCAAGCGACGATGCAACGCCGTAAAGTCGGGATATGCCGCACAGCCGCGAATCAACAACCGCGGCAAAAGCGCATACGTTTCTACCGTTTCTTTTTGGAGCGGCATCAACAATGCCACCGTCAATTGTGAAGTTTTAAAGCGCTCATCGGGAATCGTTAAACTGTGAACACCTGCCCCGAGCAAGCGGTTTTCGGTTTTCATACGCAGACCTCCGTCTGATTTTATAAGCAATAGTATAACACACTTTTTCCGCCGTGAAAAGTCTTTATTTGTCATTCGCTGCGCAAGGCTTCAACCGGCGGCAATTTGGACGCTTTATACGCCGGATACACGCCGAACACCACCCCTACAAAGATCGAAAATGCCGCCAGTGATAAAAACACCGACGGCGACACCGTCGCCTTCAAAACCAGTAACAAGACCCCCGCCGGCAACATCCCCACAAGTGCGCCGGCACAAGAAAGCAGTACCGCTTCCGTCAAAAACTCCGCTAAAATACGACTTTGTGTGGCGCCGATGGCTTTTTTGATGCCGATCTCCCGCGTGCGCTCGCTCACCGACGATAGCATCACCGTCATAATCCCGAAGCCTGATACCACCAAAGACACCCCGCTGATCACCGTCAACACCCCCGCGACAATATCCACCAAGCGACTAAGCCGATCCTTTTGCGCGGCAAGATTATCGGTGCGAAACGGCGCGCCGTCGCCGTACAAACGATCCAACACGCGCCCAATACGTTCCCCCGTTTGATCGGCAACGTCACCACCGATCGTGCGCACGGCGATCTGGTCAAAATTCTGCTGTCCCGTGAGTTGTTGCAATGTGGTATACGGCAAATATACCATACCGGGGATCATAGACGTCACGCTTTGCAACAAGCTGCTGCCGGTTTGCGTAACACCAACCACCGTCAGTTCTTGTGTCAGATTGCCGATATTGACCGTAACGGTTTTCCCTACCACGCCTTCTCGTCCGAACGCTTCCTTTGCCGCCGCTTCATCCAACACGCAGACAGGCGCCCCGGCCGCTACGTCACCGTCCGTAATCATCCGTCCGTACCGAAGCGTCAGTGAAATCACCTGGCCCGCACCCGCATCAATACCGCACAACACGGAATCACTACTCCCGCGAAGCGTAGAAATACTGCTGATCTGCAACATTAGCGGCATAGCAGAGGACACCTGCGACAGACCACGTATTTCCTCTAACGCTTCCTCGCTGAGCAACGTATCGGTCGTCAGCGCCATAACTGACAACCCGCTGACGCCCATACTGTCAAGCTCGTCATCCACAAACGCGCGCCCGATACTGCCGATCACCGTCACAATGGATACCATCATCACGCCGACCGCAATACCGCCAACCGTCAGCAAGGTCCGCCCACGTTTGCGCAACACCTGCCGCAGCGCATTTTTTATCAGTTCCATTGCTTATTCCACCCGCACGTGCACGCGCGCTCCGGATAAGGCTTCCGGAGCTTGTACCACCCGTTCGCCCGCCGATATGCCGGACACCACCAAAACTCCGTCGGCATATTCCGCAGCGACCTCGATCGGCCGCTGCTCGGCAATGCCGTTTTCCCGATATACATACACACACTCCTCCCCTCGTTCGGTTTGCGTAAGACAATCGTACGGAATCAGCAGCACGTCCTCGTTTGTCTGTGTCACGATTGCCGCTTGCGCGTTCAGCCCAACCCGCAACGAGTCGTCTGCCACCCCTTCGTCCAACGAAACAACCGCATCCACTACCGTTTCCGAAACCGTTCCGATATATTCCTGGTGCGCCGATGTCGCAAGGGTGGTCAGCGTGCCCGCATACTGTTCCTTGGAAAACGCAACGCCCGTGACGATCACCTTCTGCCCGATACGCACCTGCGGCAAAAAGCGTTCGCGGATGGCTACCGCAATCTGCATTCCCTCACCGGCGGCAATCGTTGCACAGGGTTGCGTATGATCCGTCATCTCCCCCGCCCGCACCGCAAGGGAGGTCACAACACCCGCTACCGGAGCTTTCACCTGCGTGGCAGCAATATCCGTCACGCCATTTGTCAAAGAACCCGCCAACTGTGCCAACGCTTGTCGCGTGGCTTCCTCGTCAACCGAAAACAGCACGTCACCCGACTTTACCATCTGCCCTTCCTTTACGTATACTTCTTTTGCCACACATGGGATCTCCACGTAGACCTCCCGACTTTCGCTCGCCACTACCTTCCCGGTACAATTCACCGTTTGCTGTACGGTTTGCGGTTCGATCCTAACCAGCGTAACCGGCAATTCCTCCTCTGTCGTCAACGTTTTTATGCCGAAGATGGTTGCAACGACAAAAGCGGTGCCAAGCACCAGCCATAAATATTTTTTCATGCTGTTTCCTCCCTTTTCACTTGCTATTCTTTGAAAGAAACCGCAAATTATAACAACAAAAAAGGCGAAAGCGTATAACGCTTTCGCCATAAATTTTTTCTTTACAATTTTTCGTACGCTTCACGCACCGTAGCAGCACCGATCACCTCGATCGGGTAAGTACCGTGCAGCGTTTTTAAGGTGTGTGCCGGTACAATGATCCGTGTGAATCCCAGCCGTGCCGCCTCTGCGATACGTTGTTCGGCGCCGGACACCGCACGCAATTCGCCCGCCAGACCGATCTCACCGAAAGCCACAACGCCTTCGTCCATCGGCTTGTCCTTCAAACCCGATATCAACGCCAGCGCTACCGGCAAATCTGCTGCCGGCTCATCCAAACGCAGACCACCGACCACGTTAAGGTAGGTATCCAGATTGGAGAAAAAGTAACCTGCCCGTTTTTCCAACACCGCCAACAACAACGCCAAACGATTGCCGTCAAAGCCGGTGGACATCCGACGCGGATTGCCGAATCCCGTAGGCGATACCAGCCCCTGCACCTCAGCAAGGAGCGGTCGCGTTCCCTCCATCACGCAGGCAACGCACGTGCCACTGACGTTTTTGGGACGACCGGACAAGAGCATCATGGACGGGTTTTCCACCTCGCACAAGCCGATGTCCTGCATTTCAAACACGCCCACCTCGTTGGTGGAGCCGTATCGGTTTTTAGCGCAACGAAGCATACGATAGTTGCTGTGCGGATCTCCTTCAAAGTATAAAACACAGTCTACAATATGCTCCATCACCTTCGGTCCCGCGATGGCACCGTCCTTGTTAACGTGACCGACGATGAAGATCGGAATATCGTTTTGCTTTGCTTCTCGCATCAGCGCAGAGGCGCACTCGCGCACCTGTGTAACGCTGCCGGGCGAAGACGCCACTTCTGACAAACTGACCGTTTGGATCGAGTCTACGATCACAACGTCAGGCTTTTCCAAGCGAATCGCTTCCAAAATAGCATCCATATCGGTTTCGCAAAGCAATAACAAATTCTCCCCGCCAACCGAGAGCCGTTCGGCACGCAATTTAATTTGACGCGCCGATTCCTCGCCGGATACGTAGAGAATACGGAATTTTTCACTCAAACGACCGCAAATTTGCAACAGCAAGGTTGATTTGCCGATGCCGGGATCGCCACCGATCAGCATCAATCCGCCCGGCACGATACCGCCACCCAACACACGGTCAAGCTCCCCGATGCCCGTAAGATACCGCGTTTCTGCTTGTGTATCAATGCCGTCCATGGTAGTGATCTGCGCGCGATGAGCCACGGGTGCACCCGCGCGCTGTACCGACACGATTTCTTCCGCAATGGTGTTCCACTCGCCGCACAAAGGACACTTACCCGACCATTTCGGGAACTGCCCGCCGCACTCCGAGCAAACGTATACGCTTTTTTGCTTTCCTGCCATATTCCTATCCTCCCAAGACGCCCGCCGCAACGGCGAACGCCATTTGAAGCTGATATTCACGGGTTTTGAGTTTTTCTCGTTCCGTTTCGTTTGATAAAAACCCACATTCCACGAGCACCAACGGCTGCGTGGCTTGTTTTAACAAATACACACTGCCATCACCCTGCTTGAGCTCTCGGGTGTTGCGTGGTTGTAAGAGCGCGATCACCGACGAGCGAATCGACTCCGCCAGCGCGCGGCTGTCCGCAGAGCCGGTGCCGTAAAACACCTGCGCACCGCTGTATTTCGTCTGCGGAAATTTGTTTTGATGGATACTGATCGTCATATCCGCTTGCTGAATCAACGATAAGCGATTTTTCATATCGCTGACCTTGCGTTCGCGCAACGTATCCCCCACCGCATCCACCATCGTATCTTCGGTGCGGGTATACGAAACGGTATACCCCATCACCCGCAGCAATTCACCGAGCGGGCGCGCGATTGCCAAATTGATATGCTTTTCAAGCGTCCCGTCGGCGCCCTCGGCACCGCCGTCCGCACCACCGTGACCGGCATCGATCAATATGTGCGGTGAAGCGTCCACACACGCAGCCGTACCGCGCCGCCCCGTCACACCAAGCGCCACCGTAACCGCCAAAGCGGCACCGACAATGACAATTGCTATATCCGTAGCCGTTGCTTTCACCGCGATCCCCTCCGCTTATACCCTATGCGGTGGGGACGATGCTTATTTCTGTTTGTTCACAAAAACGATCTTCTCACGCAGAGAAATGTGACGATAACCCAAATAATAAGCGAGCGTTGCCACCACGGGCATAAACAACAGCGGCAAGCCTGCACAGAAAATCCCGCCCCAGGAAATGTCCGCAGTTGTAAGCGAAACGAGCGAACCCATCGACCACACGATCACGGGATACAACGCCGTGTGGCAAATGCGGTACGCCGTTGCCATACCGCTCCAAAAACCGAATGCTTTATCGGCGATGAGCGCCAGAAAACTGATAATCGACGGGATCGCCGCCAACAAGCTGATCTTCAAACCGCGCAACGGATCGTCTGCTATGTGACCGAAATTGGCGGCGTTGGCGTTTTTGTCCCCCATCTCCCACATTTTGGTATACACGATCAGCGCAAACAAGATCGCCTGCAGCACCAACGATACCAAATTCATCGCAAGACCGGTAGTCTTGAGCATCGAAAAAATAACGCCCATCGACAAATACAAGAACAATCCCATCACACCGGCAAGCACCGTGTTTGCGTACAATTTTAATGCCTGACGAATCATACCTTTCAACTGTATCAACACCTCATACATAAATTTCACAACTGCATTGTACCATAGTTTCGCATATCGCGCAAGATAAAAGGGCGCGGAATTCCGTTTGGAATTCCGCGCCCCTTGTTCAGAACTAACTTAAGCGAGCTCTGCGAAGTATTTGATGGTGCGAACCATCTGGCTGGTGTAGGAGTTCTCGTTGTCGTACCAGGACACGACCTGCACCTGATAGGTGTCGTCGTCGATCTTAGTGACCATGGTCTGGGTAGCGTCGAACAAAGAACCGTAACGGATGCCGATGACGTCGGAGGAAACGATCTGATCCTCGTTGTAGCCATAGGACTCGTTAGCAGCAGCCTTCATCGCAGCGTTGATGCCCTCTTTGGTAACGTCCTTGCCCTTAACAACGGCAACCAAAATGGTGGTGGAGCCGGTGCAGGTGGGAACGCGCTGAGCGGAACCGATCAGTTTGCCGTTGAGTTCCGGAATAACCAGGCCGATTGCTTTAGCAGCACCGGTGGAGTTGGGAACGATGTTCTGTGCGCCTGCGCGAGCACGGCGGAGATCACCCTTGCGGTGCGGGCCGTCCAGAATCATCTGGTCGCCGGTGTACGCATGAACGGTGGTCATGATACCACTCTGGATCGGTGCATAGTTGTTGAGTGCCTTCGCCATCGGAGCGAGGCAGTTGGTGGTGCAGGAAGCCGCGGAGATGATCGCATCGTCAGCGGTCAGCGTCTCGTGGTTGGTGTTGAAAACGATGGTCTTCAGGTCGTTGCCCGCGGGAGCGGAAATAACCACTTTCTTAGCGCCGGCATCGATGTGAGCCTGGCTCTTCTCTTTGCTGCAGTAGAAGCCGGTGCACTCCAGCACCACATCTACGCCGATCTCGCCCCAGGGCAGATCAGCAGGGTTCTTTTCGGCATAGATCTTGATGGTTTTACCATCAACGGTGATCTCGCCTTCGCCGGCAACAACTTCATGACCATCGTAGCGACCCTGAGCGGAATCGTACTTCAGCAGATGAGCGAGCATCTTAGCATCGGTCAGATCGTTGATGGCAAC
>JAZQTM010000060.1:0-14921 GCA_045630765.1 Acutalibacteraceae bacterium
TGAAAGCGGCAAGATCACCGGCTTGTTCTAAATGATAAAAAACACCCGCGAGCGAAAAGCTCGCGGGGGTTTTTTATTTCGTCATTTTTTCTTGTTTTACCTTGTGATCGATCACGTGGCGGGATGCCAACTCCTTGTGAATATCCTCAAGGGAGATGCCTTGCTGGATCATCAGCACCATCACGTGATAGGCGAGATCCGCGATCTCGTAAATCGTTTCGGGTTTGTCGTTATCTTTAGCGGCAATGATCACCTCGGTGCATTCCTCGCCGACCTTCTTTAAGATCTTATCCAATCCCTTTTCGAACAGATAGGTGGTATACGAGCCTTCCTTTTTCTCTGTCTTTCTGCCCTCGATCAAGTCCATCAATCCTTGATACGAGAACTCGTGCCGCTCGTCACTTTGGAACACGGGATTCTCAAAACAAGAGGTCGTGCCGGTATGGCAAGCAGGACCGTCAGGCTCTACCATTACTACCAACGCATCCTTGTCGCAATCAGCGGTAATGGATACAATGTGTTGATAGTTACCGCTCGTTTCACCTTTGAGCCACAACTCGTTCCGCGAACGGCTCCAAAAGCAGGTAAGTTCCTTTTCCATCGAAACTTCCAAGCTTTCGCGGTTCATATACGCGAGCGTCAATACGCGTTTGGTGATCGCATCCACCACGATAGCGGGAATCAATCCCTTTTCGTCAAATTTTAATTCGTCAATGTTAATCATAGCAGTTCCCTCACAGTCTGGTCGGAATGGCAGCGCTTGCCATCTGTTGTTTCAAATCACGGATACTAACCTCACCAAAATGGAAGATCGAAGCCGCAAGCCCCGCATCCACTTTCGGCAGGGTGTTAAACAAGGTGATGAAATCCTCAATCTTACCCGCACCGCCCGAAGCGATGACAGGCACGGACACGGCGTTACATACCGCTTCAAGCATCGGCAGATCAAATCCGCGTTTCACACCGTCGGTGTCAATGGAATTAACGACGACTTCGCCGGCACCGCTGTCCACACAACGTTTGATCCATTCGATAGCTTCCATACCGGTGTTTTCTCTGCCACCTTTGGCAAACACGCGGAACACGCCGTCTACGCGCTTAATATCCACCGATAACACCACGCACTGGTCACCGTACAACTTTGCCGCCTCGGCGATCAACGCAGGATTGCGAATAGCGCCGGAATTTACGCTGACCTTATCCGCACCGCATTTCAAAACGCGGTCAAAATCGGCAACCGAGTTGATACCGCCGCCCACCGTTAAGGGGATAAACACACTCTTGGCGGTTTCACACAAAATATCCGTAAACAACCGTCTGCCGTCAGAGGAGGCGGTAATATCGTAAAATACCAGCTCGTCCGCGCCGTTGTCGCTGTAATATTTGGCGAGTGAAACAGGGGAGGATACGTCGTGTAATCCCTCAAAATTCACGCCCTTAACTACTCGACCGTCCTTCACGTCGAGGCAGGGAATAATGCGTTTTGTAATCATTTTGCCACCTCGATCGCTTCTTTCAGGTTGATTGCACCGGTATAATACGCTTTACCGATGATCGCGCCGTGAATGTTCAAATCAGCCAACCGTTTGACGTCGTCAATGGAGGATACACCGCCCGATGCGATAATCTGCATATCGAACTGCTCGACTAATTGCCGATACAATTCGTGGTTGGTGCCTTGCATCGCGCCGTCCTTGGAAATATCGGTACAAATCAGCGTTTTCACACCGATTTCTTGCATTTCCTTACAAAAATCCATCGCCTTGTGCTCGGACTTGACCGTCCACCCTTTAATGGCGACAAATCCGTCCTTGATATCAATGCCGACGGCAATCTTTCCACCGTATTTCTCGACGGCTTTTTTCACAAAGCCTTCTTCGGTCACCGCGGCAGTGCCTAAAATCACACGATCAATGCCCGCAGACAAATAGCGGTCGATCACTGCCATGCTGCGGATGCCGCCGCCGATCTCGCAAAACAAGCCCGTCTGCGCCTTGATCGCGCATACCGTATCCAAATTCGGTGTTTCGCCGCTTTTGGCACCTTCAAGGTCAACCAAATGAATGTGCGTAGCACCGCTTGCTTTGAAATCCGCAGCGATCACAGGCGGCTCGCCGTACACCGTCATTTGTGCGTAATCGCCTTTGTATAAGCGCACGGCTTTTCCTTCATATAAATCAATTGCCGGATAGATCAGCATGTTGCTTGCTCCTTTAACTCCACAAATGCTTTCAAAATAGAAAGCCCGACCGCACCGCTCTTTTCGGGATGAAACTGGCATCCGTACACGTTACCGCTTGCCACTGCCGCCGTCAGTTCGGCACCGTATTCCGCAGTGGCGATGACAGATTCCTCACAATCGGTGGCGTAATACGAATGTACAAAATACACGCAATCGCCATCCTGAATGTTCTTGAGCAACACGTTATCCTGCTTGAAAATCAGCGGATTCCAACCAATGTGCGGGATTTTATAACAGGCAGAGGGGAGAACGTCTGCAATCGGGCGAACCGATCCCTTGATAAGTCCCAGTCCCTCGTGCTCGCCGTATTCATAACTTTTTTCAAACAACAGCTGCATACCCAGACAAATACCGAGCAACGGTTTCCCTTGTGCGGCTAATTGCTTGAGTACGGTATCCAAACCGCAGTCGCGCAGTTTCTTTGCTGCATCACCAAAAGCTCCGACACCCGGCAGGATAATGCAGTCTGCTTGTTCCAACACCGTCGGATCGGCGGTCACCGTTACCTCGGCACCGATGGCGGCCAACGAACTGGTCAGCGAAAACAAATTGCCTACGCCGTAATCTACAATGGCTACCATTATAAAACTCCCTTTGTGGACGGAATGTCATTCGCAAATGCGGGATCGATCGCAACCGCTTCTTTCAAACTGCGCGCGGCAGACTTGAACGCCCCCTCAATGATGTGGTGCGAATTACTGCCGGCGGGCTGACGCAGATGCAACGTGCATTCCGCGTTGCGCGCAAACGCGATCCAAAACTCCCAAACAAGTTCCGTGTCAAACGTTCCCACTTTTTGCGTGGGAATGTTCAGTTCATAAGCAAGATATCCTCTGCCCGACAGATCCACTGCCGACACGATCAACGCCTCATCCATCGGCAGTATACAACTGCCGTAGCGGTTGATCCCTTTCTTATCGCCCAAAGCGTCCTTAAAGGCCGTTCCAAGCGCAATGCCGATATCCTCGACAGTGTGGTGGTCATCCACGTAAGTATCGCCTTTGCAAGCGATTTCCAGGTCAAAGCGGCCGTGCTTGGCAAATAAGGTCAGCATGTGATCCAAGAAGCCACAGCCGGTATCAATAGCAGAAGCACCCGTGCCGTCCAAATTCAGCGACAGTGTAATGGCGGTTTCCGCCGTTTTACGATTGATTTTTGAAGTTCTCATGGTTATCCCTCCAAAAGGTTTTTAAGCGTATCGATCAGTATGTGCATCTGCTCGGCACTGCCGATGGTGATGCGGTTATAATCGCGCAGCTTGTCTTTGTCAAAATGACGGACAAGAACGCCGTTTTCTTTGAGTTTCAAATACAACTCTTTTCCGTCCACGGCAGCGTGCTTCGCAAACACGAAATTCGCCGCAGAATCGATCACGGTAAACCCGAGTGCACGTAACTGTTCCGTTGTCCACGCGCGGGTATCGATGATCCTTTGACAGTTATTCTTGAAATATTCTGCATCCTCCAACGCGCCGATTCCTGCCGCCATCGTCATACGGTTGACGTTATAGGGGTTGGTGGAATACTTGATAGTGTTCAGATCACGAATCAGTGCCTTGCACGCAAACCCCACACCAAGTCTGGCACCTGCCATAGAACGCGATTTGGAAAACGTCTGCGTGACGAGCAGATTATCGTAGGTGTGAATAAGCGATACGGCGCTCTCTGCACCGAAATCAACGTAGGCTTCGTCAATCACTACCACGCTGTCGGGATTGCTTTTCACGATCTTTTCAATTTCGTTAAGCGGCAGCGCAATGCCGGTCGGGGCGTTGGGGTTCGCAATAAAGATCGTTTTATGTTGTCCCGTATAATCCGCCACGTTGATGGTAAAATCCTCGTTCAGCGGGATTTCCTCAAAGGGAATTCCGCTTAGTTTCGCAAACACCGGATAAAACCCGTAGGTGATATCGGGGAAGATGGCGGGATGCGTGTTATCGCAATATGCCATAAACGCGAAATTGAGAATTTCATCCGAACCGTTAGTGAATAACATCTCGTCGGGAGCGACCCCAAAAGTTTCGGCAGCTTTTTCCGTCAACAACTTACATTCAGGATCGGAATAGAGTTGCAACGTCGCTGCCGCTTCGGCGGCTTTCGCTACCGCTTTCGGTGACGGGGGATAGGGCGACTCGTTGGTGTTGAGCTTCACGTATTGTTGATCTTTCGGCTGTTCGCCCGGTGTATAGGGCGTCAGCTGATCGTATTTTGAGGTAAAAAAGCGACTCACTGTGCGTCACCTCTTATCACGGCGCTCTTGGCGTGCGCGGTCAGCCCCTCGGCCTCGGCAAAATACGCGACGTCATCGGCAACCGATTGCAGGGCTTTGGGCGTGTAATAGGTGTACTGCGTTTTCTTCACAAAATCGTCCACTGACAAGGGGCTCGAAAACCGTGCCGTACCGCTGGTCGGTAAGGTGTGGTTGGGACCGGCAAAGTAATCGCCGAGCGCTTCGGGGCAGTGGCGTCCCATAAAGATGCTGCCCGCGTGACGGATCTGATCCAGATAATCAAACGGATTATCTACGCACAGTTCCAAATGCTCGGGCGCGATCTCGTTAGCGATCTCGATTGCCGCTTGCAAGGTATCCGCCACAATAATCTTGCCGTTATTATCAATAGACACACGCGCGATTTCAGCGCGGGATAATTGCGGAATTTGGTTTTCCAGTTCCGCCTGCACCGCCACAGCGAGTGCCTCGGAATCGGTCACCAGTACCGCACTTGCCAATTTATCGTGCTCTGCTTGCGAGAGCAGATCGGCGGCAACGAAACGCGGATCAGACGCGCCGTCAGCAACGACTAAAATCTCACTGGGTCCCGCGATCATATCAATCGATACCTTGCCGAACACTTGCTTTTTCGCTTCGGCAACGAATGCGTTACCGGGACCGACGATCTTATCCACTTTCGGTATACTTTCGGTACCGTAGGCGAGCGCCGCGATGGCTTGTGCACCGCCGACTTTGAAGATCTTATCCACACCGGCAACCGATGCCGCCGCCAAAATAACGGGGTTGATCTTACCGTCAGCACCGGGCGGGGTCACCATCACGACTTCGCGGCAACCCGCGATCTTGGCGGGAATGGAATCCATCAGCACGGTGGACGGATACGCGGCAGTGCCGCCGGGAACGTACAATCCGGCGCGGTCGACAGGAATGACCTTTTGACCGATCACAACACCGTTCTCATCGTTGATAATAAAACTGTTGCGCACTTGTTTTTCGTGGAATTTCCGAATATTTGCTGCCGCTTTTTTGAGAATTTCCAAAAAGCGCGGCTCAACGGCTGCCACCGCCTCATCGATTTCCTCTTTTGTCACTTGTAAAGAGGTGAGAGTGGCTTTGTCGAATTTTTCGCAGTATTCGTACAAGGCTTTGTCACCGTTGGCTTTGACGTTCTCAATAATATCGGTGACGATATCCTCGACGTTAACGGCGGGAACGGCACGAGCAAAGATTTCCTCGTTTGCAACCTCACCGTATTTCAAAATCTGGATCATAGTGTTTACGCCTCCGTCTGTGCGGCAAGTTCCCGCACGACCGTTTCAATTTCTTCGCTTTTGAATTTATAACTTGACTTGTTGGCAATCAGTCGCGCGCTGATCGGTACGATGGTTTCAATCACCGACAAATCGTTTTCTTTGAGTGTCGTGCCGGTTTCCACGATATCCACGATCACGTCCGACAAGTTTAAGATCGGTGCGATCTCGATCGACCCGTTCAAGTGGATAATATCAATATCGCGTCCCTTGGACAAATAATGCTGCCCTGCGATGTTGGCAAATTTGGTTGCTACGCGCAGAGTACGCTGGGGATCGTCACGGAAACCGTTTTTCGCTGCAACCGCCATACGACAATTACCCATTTTCAGATCCAGCAGTTCATAGACGTCAGGCTCGTATTCAAGCAGAATATCTTTGCCCGCCACACCGATATCGGCGGCACCGCGTTCTACGTAAATGGCAACATCCGACGGCTTTACCCAAAAATACCGTACACCGCATTCGGGATTCTCAAAAATCAGTTTTCTATTATTTTCGTGAATGGATGGGCACTCAAAGCCGGCTTTCTCAAACATCGACAGGACTTTTTCGCCCAGCCGACCTTTCGGCAGTGCCACGTTAAGCATTGTTTTCAAGAATTTCCACCTCGTTACCGCGCAGTCGCATCAACTGCTTACAGCGGATCGTTTCACTTTTTTCACGTTGCGCCGACACACGCAATCCGCTTTGCGTCAGCTCCAAAACCTTGCCGCGGATAACGGCAAGATCAGCCGCTTCATCGTACAGCAAGACAACGTCCACGTCGTACTCGTTCGTGGTGCCGCCCAGCCGTTCCAGCATATCCATATACACGGCAAATCCGATAGCACCCGATTGACGTTTCATTTTTTGCATCAACTTATCGTATTGTCCGCCGGACAATACCGCGGCGGGCAACCCGTTGATAAAGCCTTTAAAGACGATACCGTTATAATAATGAATGTCGTCCACAACGGAAAAATCAATACGCAGATTTTCACCGATCGCATCGTTTGCGAGTGCACGGACGATGCGTTCAAAATCTCCCCACGATGGCAGATCGGATAACAGAGCAGCCAACTGCGGCAGCACCTTGTTGGGTTTGCCGACGGTGGTTATCACCTGCTTTAGCGTATCAAACGCAGCATCGTCAATACCGACTTCGCGGCATACGTTTTGCAATTCGTGGGTATTTTTTTCGCCGATGCACTTAAACAGCTCACTCTTTTTCTCGCTCGGTACTCCAATGCGGTCGATCAGATCGGATAACAGCCCGATATGCGACACGTCCAAAATACAGGCGGGGGAGATGCGCTGCAAACTTTCAGCAGCGAGAGCAAGTACCTCGCAGATGCAATATTCATCAATCGCGCCAAGACACTCCAGACCAACCTGCATGATTTCTTTAAATGAGTGTGAACCCTTGGACACGCGGTACACGTTTTCGTTGTAATACACCTTTTGTACGGTGTTCGGTTCATCCTTGCTGTTTTTCACAATAGACAACGTGACGTCAGGCTTGAGCGCCATCAGCTTGCCGTTGGTATCGGTAAACGTGATAACGCTGTCTGAAATCAAAAAGTCCTTGTTCCGTGCATACAGATCGTACTCCTCAAACTTACTCATCGTATATTGCGAGTACCCGTACGTATTGTAAAGAGCACGCAAGGAAACCATAACGTTTTCGACAAACCCCAGCTGCATTACTTATTCTCCTTTAATCGCTCAATCGCCGTACGATACCCGCCGTTACCGTAATTGAGGCACTTGCTGACACGACCGATGGTAGCAGTGCTGATATTCACTTTCTCGGTGATTTTCTGATAACTGTCACCGTTTGAAAGCAAAATGGCGGTGTCCAGGCGTTGAGACATATCCTGCAACTCCTTAATGGTGCACAGGTCCTCAAAATAGGTATAGCACTCCTCGATTGTTTTGAGATTCAGGAACGTTTGAAACAACCGATCGATTGATTCAGAGCGAAAATTCATAGAAAACATCCTCTCTATAGCATTACTTTACTATGTTAACACTTTGTCGTGCTAAAGTCAAGCCTTTTTAATCATATAATTTATACGCAAAAACAGTCGGCGTTTGCCGACTGTTTTTTCATTATACCAAAGTGGCTGCCATAACTGCCTTGATGGTGTGCATGCGGTTTTCCGCCTCGTCGAATACGATCGAGCGCTCACTCTCAAAGACTTCGTCGGTCACTTCCATACAATCAATGCCGAATTTTTCAAAGATTTCCTGACCGGTGGTGGTTTTCAAATCGTGGAAAGCAGGTAAGCAGTGCATAAAGCGGCATTGCTCACCGGCGGCATCCATCAACTTGGCGGTAACACGATAGGGGGAAAGTTCATTGATGCGTTCTTCCCATACCTCAGCCGGTTCACCCATCGATACCCACACGTCGGTATAGATGACGTGCGCGCCTTTGACAGCGGTGACGGGATCGGTGATGAATTCCAACACCGCACCGGTTTCGGCAGCGATCGCCTGACAGGTGTCGATAAGTGCTTGATCGGGGAAATACTTTTCGGGCGCACACGCGACGAAATGCATACCCATCTTGGCGCAACCGACCATCAGTGAATTGCCCATATTGTAGCGAGCATCGCCCATATAGACGAGTTTCTTGCCCTTAAGATCACCGAAATGCTCACGGATCGTCAAGAAATCGGCGAGGATCTGTGTGGGATGGAATTCGTTGGTAAGACCGTTCCATACCGGAACGCCCGCATACGCGCTGAGTTCTTCCACGATCTCTTGCTCAAATCCGCGGTATTCAATACCGTCAAACATACGGCCGAGCACACGTGCGGTATCGGGGATGGATTCCTTTTTGCCCATTTGCGAGCTTTTGGGATCCAAATACACCGGATGCATACCGAGATCCCCCGCCGCTACCTCAAAGGCGCAACGCGTACGCGTGCTGGTTTTTTCAAACAACAACGCGATCGACTTGCCTTCGCACAAACGGTGGGGGATACCCGCCTTTTTCTTTGTTTTCAGCTCTGCCGACAACGCCAATAACGCGCCGATTTCCTCGGGCGTGTAATCCAATAATTTCAGAAAACTACGATTCTTAAAAGAAACAGACATCTTCACATCTCCTATTCGGCACAAGCCGCTTTGATAACCTCAACCGCTTTTTTCAGTACATCCATAGGGATGTTCAGTGCAGGCAACAACCGCACCTTATCTTTAGCGGTCAGACAGAGTACGCCGTTTTCCATACACGCCGCAACGACTTCCTTGGCGGGCTTTACGGTTTTGATACCGATCATCAGTCCCATACCGGTTACGGAGGTGACCCCGTCAGCGTTCTCCAATGCGGAGAAAATATAACGACTCTTTTCGGCAACTTCCGCAAGCAGTTTGTCGTCTAATCGTTTGATGACGCTCAGTGCGCCCGCACAGCAGACCGGGTTAGCACCGTAGGTTGAGCCGTGATCGCCCGCGCCGAGAACGTTTTGCACCTTTTCACTCATCAAAGTGGCACCGATCGGCAGCCCGCCGCCAAGTCCTTTGGCAGTGGAAACGATATCGGGCGAAATGCCGTAGTTCATATACGCGTAGAGCGCGCCCGTACGGCCGTTACCCGTTTGTACTTCGTCCACGATCAGCGGAATGTCGTGCTCCTGTGCCAGTTTGGCGGCACCCGTCACAAATTCATGGCTGAGCGCGATCACACCGCCCTCACCCTGTACGCATTCAATCATAATACCCGCGACAGGCAGTTCCACCACCATTTTAGTGAGTGTTTCCAGATCCTCTGCCGCCACGTGCTCAAAGCCGGGCGTCAGCGGGTTAAACAGTTCGTGAAAATGATCTTGTCCCGTAGCGGCAAGCGTCGTCAGCGTTCTGCCGTGGAAGCTGTTTTTCAAGGTGATAATGGTGGAATACTCCGCGCCCTTTTTCTCGGCGGAGTATTTGCGCGCGACTTTAATGGCGCACTCGTTTGCTTCAGCACCCGAATTACCGAAAAACACCTTTTTCATACCGGTACGCTCACACAACAACTGCGCGAGTTGCACGCACGGCTCGGTATAATACAAATTCGAAGTATGCTGCAACGTTGCCGCCTGCGTGGCGACAGCCGCTGCCCATTCGTCGTCGGCAATACCGAAGCAGGTGACACCGATACCGGAGCCAAGGTCGATATACTCCTTGCCGTTCGAATCGGTCACGATGCTTCCTTTGCCCGATACCAATTCCACGGGAAAACGGGCATAGGTGCCGGCAATATACTCTTTATCTAATGCAGTGATGCTCATAGTGTCTTACCCTTTCGTGACCATCGTACCGGCGCCTTCGTCGGTAAGCAATTCCATCAAAATGGAGTGGTGGATACGACCGTCCATAATGATAACGTTGTTAACGCCGTGATTGAGCGCCTCAATGCAGCAATCTACCTTCGGAATCATACCGCCGGAGATCACACCGGTGTTATACAACGCCTTCGCTTCTTCAATCGTAACCTCGGGAATAAGCGTAGAGGGGTCGTCTTTATCCTTGAGAATACCGGCAATATCCGTCATCATAATCAAACGTTCGGCACCCAGCGCGCCCGCAATGTGCGCGGCGGCGGTGTCACCGTTGATATTGTAAATATTGCCTTCGTCGTCACACGCCAGTGTGGACACGACGGGGATATACCCCTTTTCCAAAAGATCCAGAACGGGCTCGATGTTGACGTTGGTAATGTTACCGACGTAACCGAGCTTTTCATTCTTAAAGGTGGCTTCAATGAGGTGCCCGTCAATACCGGAAATACCCATCGCCTTACCGCCCGTCATTTCGAGCAGGTTGACGAGCGTCTTATTGACCTTGCCCGCCAGCACCATCTGCACGATATCCACGGTTTCTTTATCCGTTACGCGCAGACCATCGACGAATTCAGGTTTTTTATCCAGGCGCGCCATCATATCACTGATCTCGGGACCGCCGCCGTGTACCAACACAACTTTAACACCCGTCAGCCATAAGAGGACGATATCCTGCATGACTTCCTTTTTAAGTTCCTCGTTTATCATGGCGTTACCGCCGTATTTCACAACAACGATCTCGCCGTTGTACCGCCGAATATAAGGGAGCGCCGCAGTCAGGACTTCAGCGCGTTCGGCATTGGAAATAATATCGTGCATACTATCTAACCCCTTTAAGTGCGGTAGTCACCGTTGATCTTCACGTAATCATACGTCAGGTCGCAACCCCACGCGCAAGCGCTGTAAGGGCCGTCGCCGACCTTGATAAGGATTTCAATATCGTGTTCAAGCAAAATCTCTTTGGCGATCTCTTCCGAGAACGGAATGCCCGCACCGTCGCGGCATACGGCGATCTCGCCCTTTGCCGAACGGAACGAAACGTCGACTTTGTTGACGTCAACGTCTGCACCGCTGTAACCGATCGCGCAGAGGATACGTCCCCAGTTGGCATCGGCACCGAACATGGCAGCTTTCAGCAGGCTGGAACAAATAACACTCTTGGCAGAGATCTTTGCCGCTTGCTCGGTATCGGCACCGCTGACTTTGCATTCCAACAATTTCGTGGCACCCTCACCGTCGCCGGCGATGACGCGGCACAGATTGACCGTGACGGTGTTGAGCGCTTTCATAAAGGTGTCAAACGCTTCACCCTCGGCGGTGATCTCCTCGTTACCGGCAAGACCGTTGGCAAGTACCGTCACCATATCGTTGGTGGAGGTGTCGCCGTCGATGCTTAACATGTTAAACGTATTGGCAATATCTCCCGACAACGCTTTTTGCAGCATTTCGGGGGAGATGGCAACGTCGGAGGTGATGAACACCAACATTGTCGCCATGTTGGGGTGGATCATACCACTGCCCTTGGCGATGCCACCGATATGACAGACTTTATCACCAATGGTAAATTCCACGGCGATTTCCTTTTTGATAGTGTCGGTCGTCATAATGGCTTCTGCCGCCGCTTCACCGCCATTTTCAGATAAGCCGTCTGCCAACTCTTGAATATGTGTTGCGATCGGCTCCAAATTCAGCGGTTGCCCGATAACACCGGTGGAAGCGACCACCACGTCCTCTGTGGGCACACCAATCGTATTTGACACCAGTTCGCACATAGCGGTTGCTTTTTCAATGCCGTCCGCGTTACAGGTGTTGGCGATACCGCTGTTGCAGATTACCGCTTGCGCCATGCCGTTCGACAAATGTGTTTTGGTGACGGTCAGCGGAGCGCCTTTCACCAGATTGGTGGTATATACCGCAGCCGCGCGAGCGGGTACGTCGCTGACGATCAGCGCCAGATCTTTTTTGGTACGGTTTTTGCGGATACCGCAATGAATACCGTTTGCCTTATAACCTTTTGCGGCACATACGCCGCCGGAAATCAATTTCATCGTTTCAGTCCTTCTTTTATACGTTCAACCCGGTTGCTTCATCCACACCGAGCAGAATATTCATATTCTGAATCGCCGCACCCGAAGCGCCCTTGCCGAGATTGTCAAATCGCGCGGTGAGCAGGATGCGCTCGTCGTTGCCTTGTACCGATACTTGCAGATCGTCACGATCGGCGAAAGCCGCCGCAGATAACAAACCGTCAGCATCGGTGGCATTGTCGAATCGTACCAAACCGTTTTGGTAGTACGAGGCGTACAATTGCTCAATATCCTGCTTCGTTCCGGTAAGATCTTTTGCAAACAACGGAACAGTCACTTCCATACCGCTGTAAAAATCCGCAACGATGGGGCAGAAGACGGGAGCCGTCTCAAGACCGCAGACGGCAACCATTTCTTTTAAGTGCTTATGCTGCTGTGACAGCGCATATTGACGCGGTGCTTTGAGAAGCGGACTTCTGTCGGCACTTTCGTATTCCGCGATCATTTTCTTGCCACCGCCGGAATAACCGGTGAGCGAGAAGCAGGTGAGCGCCGTATCCGCTTTGAGCAAGCCTTGCTCGATCAGCGGTGCCACCAACGCAATAAAACCGCTGGCGTGGCAACCGGGATTGGCAATGCGATGCGATGCTTGGATACGCTCGCGCTGTCCGTAAAGTTCCGGCATACCGTAAGTCCACTCGGGATGCGTGCGGTGTGCCGTAGAGGTATCAATGATCTTCACAGCGGGATTTTCGGTCAAAGATACCGCTTCGATCGCCGCCGGATCCGGCAAGCATAAGAATACGATATCCGCGCTGTTGATTGCCTCTTTACGGGCGGCAGTATCTTTTCTGGTTTCTTCGGGAAGCGTGAGCAGCGTCAGATCGTTTCGCAGTGCCAGTCGATCGGCAATGCGAAGCCCCGTGGTGCCGACGCTTCCGTCAATAAATACAGTTGTCATTTGGTCAACATTCCTTTAACGTAGGCAATTTGCGCTTCTACGGAAGCGATAGAGGTACCACCCTCGGAAATGCGTTTTTCAACGCAAACGGTAAGATCGATCGCTTGATACAGATCTTCCTCAAACAATTCGCTGAACGAGTGGTAGGTATCTAAAGGCAGTTCTTCCAGTACGGTGTTCTGTTCGATACACAGTGCAACCAGTTGTCCCGAAATTTTGTAGGCGCTGCGGAACGGCAACCCTTTTTTGACTAAATAGTCCGCGAGGTCGGTGGCGTTGATAAAGCCTTTTTGCGCCGCTGCTTTCATATTCTCGGCGTTTGCTTCCATGGTTGAAATCATACCGGTAAATACTTGCAGGCACATTTTCACGGTATCGCAGGCATCGAATACGCCTTCCTTGTCCTCTTGCATATCCTTGTTATACGCAAGCGGTAAGCCTTTGAGCGTGGTGAGCAATCCCATCAGATCGCCGAACACACGACCGGTCTTACCACGGACAAGTTCTGCCATATCGGGGTTTTTCTTTTGCGGCATAATGGAGGAGCCGGTGGTGTATGCATCGGACAGTTCAATAAACTTAAACTCCCAGCTCGACCACAGAATGATCTCCTCGGAAAAACGGGACAGATGTACCATAAGTGCCGAAAATGCCGAAAGCAACTCCACGCTGAAGTCACGGTCGGACACACCGTCCAGACTATTCAGACAAATGCCGTCAAAGCCGAGCTGTTCCGCTTCAAAGCGGCGATCGGTGTCGTAGGTCGTTCCCGCGAGTGCACAGCACCCGATAGGGGATTGATTCATACGTTTGCGGCAATCCGCCAACCGATCAAGGTCACGGAGCAGCATCATGGCATACGCCATCAGATGATGCCCGAAAGTGATCGGTTGCGCGCGCTGCAAATGCGTGTAGCCAGGCATAATGGTCGCTTTGTACTGCTCCGCTTTTGCAACGATCGCCCCAAGCAGATCACGGATCAGCGCGGAGATCTCGTCGATCTCGTTGCGCAGATACAACCGAATATCCAGCGCGACCTGATCGTTCCGACTGCGAGCGGTGTGCAACTTTTTACCCACGTCACCCAGTCGTTCCGTCAACACTTGCTCAACAAACATATGGATATCTTCACAATCCATATCGATTGCCAATGCGCCGCTGTCGATGTCGTCTAAAATACCGGAAAGCCCGTCGATCAACTGATCGGCATCTTCTTTCGTGATGATATGCTGAGCCGACAGCATGGCGGCGTGCGCCATGCTGCCGGTGATATCTTGACGGTACATTCTTTGGTCGAACCGAATAGACGAGTTAAAATCATCCGCAAGTTTTTCTGTTTTGCCGTCGGTTCTTCCTGCCCACATTTTAGGCATATTACACGCCTCCTGATTATTTGCCGTCTACCATAGCCTGCACTTTGATCGGCAGACCGTAGAGGTTGATAAAGCCCTCGGCATCCTTTTGATTGTAATCACTCTCACCGAAGGTGGCGATCTCCTCGCTGTACAGCGAATAGGGGCTCCACACACCGGCATTGATCATATTGCCCTTGTAGAGTTTCAGTTTCACCTTACCGGTGACACGCTCTTGGGTTTTGTCCACAAATGCGGAGAGCGCTTCGCGCAACGGCGTAAACCACTGACCGTTGTAAACGAGCTCTGCAAAGGTGATGGACAAGCGTTGTTTCTCGTGCAGCGTCATCTTGTCAAGGCAGATGCTTTCCAGAACGGTGTGGGCCTTGTACAGGATGGTGCGGCCGGGAGTCTCGTAAACGCCGCGGCACTTCATGCCAACCAGCCGGTTCTCCACGATGTCGATGATGCCGATGCCGTTGGC
>JAZQTM010000061.1:0-8168 GCA_045630765.1 Acutalibacteraceae bacterium
ATACAGTATACTGTAGCCTTTTTTAATTGTCAACACTTTTTTAGTAAAGAATTAGACAACTTGTGGAAAAATTGTCAAAATAATCAAAAAAATTACTCAATATTGCATAAAATAACTAAATTCGACTTTATTTTTCCGCCAAATAGTCATGTATAGCCGCAGCAGCCTTCTTCCCCGCGCCCATCGCCAAAATAACAGTAGCGGCACCGGCCACGGCATCGCCGCCGGCGTATACACCTTCACGAGTCGTTTGGAGGGTATCTTCGTTGACAACCAAGCACCCGCGGCGGTTAGCTTCCAAGCCCGGTGTGGTCGTGCGAATCAACGGGTTCGGCGAACTGCCGATTGCTGCAATCACCATATCCACATCCAGTTGATGGTTACTGCCTTCGATCTCACGGGGACGACGTCTGCCCGACTCATCGGGTTCGGTAAGTTCCATAGATACACATTCCAACGAGGTAACAAAGCCTTTTTCGTCGCCGTGTACCGCAACCGGAGCGGTTAACAGCAAGAATTCAATCCCCTCTTCTTTCGCGTGGTGGATCTCCTCCAAACGCGCGGGCATCTCTTCTTCACCGCGACGATAGACGATATACACCTTTTCGGCGCCCAAACGTTTGGCACAGCGTGCCGCATCCATAGCAACGTTACCGCCGCCCACGACCGCCACACGTTTTGCACGCGGAACAGGGGTATCGTAATCCTCACGATACCCTTTCATCAGGTTAATACGCGTCAAGAACTCATTGGCAGACAGCACGCCCAGCAACCCCTCGCCAGGAATCCCCATAAAGCTGGGCAATCCCGCGCCGCTCCCTACAAAGACGGCTTCATACCCTTGGTCAAAGAGTTCATCAATATCTAAGATCTTGCCGATCACCATATTTGTTTGAATGTCAACACCGGCATCCTTAAGCGTGGCGATCTCCTTTTGCACGATATCTTTCGGCAAACGGAATTCCGGAATACCGTACATCAAAACACCGCCCGCTGTGTGAAATGCTTCAAACACGGTAACGTCATAGCCCAGTTTATTCAAATCACCGGCACAGGTCAGTCCCGCAGGGCCGGAGCCAACTACCGCCACGCGGTGTCCGTTACGCGACGGCGCGCCTACTTGTGCCGGCTGCTGTTTCATATGCATATCCGCAGCAAAGCGCTCCAGTCTGCCAATCGCTACCGGCTCACCTTTAATGCCGCGAATACATTTAGACTCGCACTGTCGCTCTTGCGGGCATACACGACCGCAGACAGCCGGCAACGCATTGGTGCCACGGATGATTTGATAAGCATCCTCAAAGTCACCGCTGACAATTTTTGCAATAAAATCCGGAATCTGAACGTTCACAGGGCAACCCGAAACACACGGCTTGTTTTTACAGTTCAAGCAGCGTTGAGCCTCGTTTATTGCCATTTCCTCCGTATAACCACAAGCAACTTCGTCAAAATTGGTCGCACGAATCTGCGGATTCTGTTCCGGCATGGGAGTTTTTTCAAGTTGATTATTGATCGCCATTATGCGTTTCGTCCTTCCATAAAGGTCATCCGACAAGCGTGTTCTTGTTCTTTATATTGTCCCGAACGGTGCATTGCCTCATCCCAATCCACTTGATGTGCATCGAACTCAGGGCCGTCAACACAAGCAAACTTGGTTTCACCGCCGACAGTTAAACGGCAGCCGCCGCACATTCCCGTACCATCTACCATAATCGGGTTCATCGAAACGATGGTTTTGATATCATAAGGTTTGGTAACGTTGGCAACCGCGCGCATCATCGGCAACGGTCCAATGGCAATCACCAAATCGTACTTTTCACCGGCATCCAGCAATTCCTGTAATTTGGTTGTAACAAAACCTTTATTTCCGTTCGAACCATCGTCCGTCATCACAAACAAACGCGAACTGACAGCCTCCAGATCCTGCTCCAACATGATAATATCGCGGTTACGGAAACCGGCAATCATATCCACGTGAGCACCCAAGCGGTGCAACGCCTTTGCCTCGGGATAGGCGATCGCACATCCGACACCACCGCCAATGACGGCAACGCGCTTAAACCCGTCAAGGTCAGTCGCTTTACCCAGCGGACCGACGACATCAAGGATAGCGTCTCCCACGTTCAGCGTATCCAGCAAATCGGTGGTCTTCCCCACCTTTTGATACATGATCGTAATCGTCCCGCGTTCGGGATCTTCATCCGCCAAGGTCAGCGGAATACGCTCTCCCGTTTCGTTAACGCGCAAAATAACAAACTGTCCCGCCTTTCCTTTGGCGGCGATCAGCGGTGCTTCGATTTCCATCAAAGATACAAAGGCATTAAGGGCTCTTTTGTTTACAATTTTATACATGGTCTCACCTCAACATTTTGTATGATAACACACCACTTCTATAAAAGCAAGAAAAGTTGCGCCCTTATCACACAAAAATATTGAAAAAACATAATTTTTTTCAAAAGAACGCTTGACAATCACATTACGGCGTGTTATAGTAACACTTGCGTTTCGACGCGGGGGAATTCCCGAGTGGCCAAAGGGGGCAGACTGTAAATCTGTTGTCAGTGACTTCGGTGGTTCGAATCCACCTTCCCCCACCAAAAACAATGAACCGACCCAAACGGGTCGGTTTTTTGTTTTTCCCACAATGGAAGGTGGATTCGAAAGGGCGTTAAGAAAACAGTCCGGTGGACTGTTTTTAGCCCGTGGGATTGCACCGCCCTACCGCACTGTACCGAAACTCATAGACGAGATCAGACTACCGCACTGCACAACGACCACCTTCCCCCACCAAAAATCCTCGTATCGTTTGATACGGGGATTTTTACTTTTTCACTATTACCTCTTCCTTTTCTCTTAAATACTCGGATTTTTGGAAAGTAAGAAGTAATAGTGAATAGTGAAGAAGCTCGGCGTCTGCTTCGCAGACGGATATAAAAATCTTTGTCAAAACGGATTCGAACGACCGAAATACGATATACCTTGCTTGATTTATTGTTTTATGCTATAATAAACAAAAGGAAGTGAGTGGTATGATACACGGTGTTAAATATTTCAATAACGATGTGAAATATTTAAAAGAAGAGCATTTTTGCCCCGATTGTAAGACAAAACTCGAAACCGTAAAAGTTTCAAAAGTTATTAATCGAAAATCCCCAGAAGCAAAATATTTTGATTTTGGTTTAGGAAGTGCTCCAAATAAAACTTGGTTGATAGGTAATATAAAATTTATTTGGAAAGAATTTGAATGTCCAAATTGCAAGAAGCATGTCACTGTTAAGAAAATGAAAGAAATTGAAGGTATTACTGAACCTGAAAAAATCGGAAGTGGAATTGGTGGGAAAATTGCATTTGTAGTTTGTGGTATCATATTTATTGTAATTATAGCGTTAGTTAAAAAATTTTTATAAGTTTTAATTATGTTCCGGCATCTAAATGGTTCGGAACAGCCAAAAACAAAAAACCGACCCAAACGGGTCGGTTTTTTGTTTTTCCCACAATGGAAGGTGGATTCGAAAGGGCGTTAAGAAAACAGTCCGGCGGACTGTTTTTAGCCCATGGGATTGCACCGCCCTACCGCACTGTACCGAAACTCGCAGACGAGATCAAACTGCCGTACTGTACAAAGACCACCTTCCCCCACCAAGCAGAAAAAGACCGACCTTTTGGTCGGTCTTTTTTGCTTCCTTGAATCGGTTTTTTGTTTTTTCGAGGATGTCTTCACATTGCAAAACAAGTTGTACTGTGCTATAATAAACAACGATCTAATGCTAAAGGAGCAACAAATGAGCTTTTTAGAGTTAAAACAGTTTATGGATAGCCTTACAAACTGGATAATACCGGGAAACAGCATCTGTGTTTATCATAAAAACACTGAGGTTTTCAGATATAGCAGCGGATACAGCGATGTGGACACCAAAGCCCCTATGAGCGCTGATAAATACATCAACATTTACTCCTGCTCTAAAATTGCAACAGTTGTAGCGGCTATGCAGCTTGTGGAAAGAGGAACAATAAAACTTTCCGATCCGCTTTACGAGTACATACCCGCTTATAGAAATATGATGGTTAAAAAGCCGAACGGCGAAATGGCACCTGCAAAAAATGTTATAACGATAGAAAACCTCTTTACAATGACCGCGGGACTAACCTACGACTTGTACACACAAGGCAAGGAAAAGGTTAGTGAAGTCACAAACGGAAAAACGGATACTTTGACTGTCGCTAATTGTATTGCACGGGACCCTTTAATATTTGAACCGGGGACTTCGTGGGGATACAGCTTATGTCACGATGTGTTAGCCGCCGTGGTGGAAATCGCTTCAGGCAAACGCTTTGCAGAATATGTACGTGAAAACATTTTTCTGCCATGCGGCATGACGAAATCCTTTTATCATATAAGCGAAGAAATAAAGAAAAACATAGCATCACAATACCAATTTGAAACCCGAGGCAAGTTTGATGCGATCGCCAGTCAGAGAGGCGATAACAAATCCCAAAATGGCACGCTAAAAAACGTAGGACTTGAAAACGTTTTTGATATTGGGAAAAATTATGACAGCGGCGGCGGTGGCGTAATATCCACCGTTGCGGACTATGCAAAACTTGCAAACGCCTTGGCAAATTTCGGCGTGTCGGCTACGGGTGAAAGAATCCTAACCAAAAATTCCGTCGAAGCAATAAGGCAAAACAGGCTGACTCCCTCGCAGTTGACCGCGTTTAGTTGGCCTCAATTAAAAGGCTATGGCTATGGACTTGGCGTGCGTACCCTGATCAATAAAGAAACATCGGGCAGTAACGGCTCGCTTAAAGAGTTTGGCTGGGGTGGCGCGGCAGGAGCTACCGTGCTTATAGACCCTGATAAAGAGTTCTCCTTTTTCTATGCTCACCACATGCTGAATCCGCAAGAGGAATACTATCAACCTCGACTGCGCAACGCAGCATACAAATTTTTTGAATAAATTAAAAAGGCGGGTTTATATGACCAAATCATTATGGAACGGGTTTGAGCGAATTGATTTTACCTTTGAGGGAAGAAACGCGATTCTTGTTTGCCCTCAAAACCCGAACAGCAATAAGAATTGGCTGTTAAAAACAGAGTATTTTGACGCTTTCCCTGCTTTTGAGATTGAAATGCTCAAAAGAGGATGGCATGTGGCATACATAAAAAATATTACCCGTTGGTGCCCGGAAGAAGACATCGACCTGAAAAAGCGCTTCTGCAGCTATCTGTCGGAAGAATTCGGCCTTTACAAAAAATGCGTTCCTGTCGGTATGAGCTGCGGCGGACTCATCGGAAGTAAGTTTGCCGCAAAATATCCCGAATGCGTTTCTGCACTTTATCTCGATGCCCCCGTAATGAATCTGCTTTCGTGTCCCGCAGGGCTTGGCAAGGCTGTCAACGAGTTTTGGAACGAATTCACACTTGCGACCGGTATGAATCTATCACAACTCATTTGTTACAGAGAGCATCCGATCGATAAAATGCATATACTTTTGGAAAACAATATCCCTGTCATATTGGTGTATGGCGATTCGGATAATATAGTTCCGTATGAAGAAAACGGTGCACTCCTCGAAAAATATTATCGGGAAAATAACGGGATAATTGTTACTATCGGCAAAGAGGGTTGCGGACACCACCCCCACGGACTTACCGATAGCACTCAAATCATCGAATTTGTTGAAAAGCATTCTATGTAATGGTATCATTGTTCAGAACAAGTAAAAAAGACCGACCGTTTTGGTCGGTCTTTTTTTGGAAAAAGTTTGCGTAATAACCGCTTATTTCCTTGCTTTTTCTCGACTTTTATGCTACACTTTGAGGCGATGTGATGAATGTTGCATTAAGCACTAAAAGAATTCAAAAAAGGCTAGGTGATCTTCATGGAAGGCGATGTTTTTGCGGCATATGCCAGAATGGCGGATAATATCTGTAAAGATACTCTTATTACCCCACAGCCCATTGAATACCCCGTCATTCCTTGTGAACTGACAAAAGGTTCAGCCGATGCAGTGGAAGAAATCAAGCTTCCTCAAAACAAACAAGAACTTTTCGCGGCTTTGGAGAAAATGCGAGAAGCGTATAAACCCTTTTTAAGAGATCTTGCCCCCCCGCTGAGCAGCATGAATACCGTTATTCCGCTCACCGAATTCACTCTCGACAGCGAAAAGATCACGATTCCCCATTACGATGGACCAATGGGAAACGCTACGAAGAGTTATACGACCGTTTTCACGCTTTCCGATTTCACAGACAAAATGGTTTATTTTTGCTGTGGCGGAGCCGATTACATTGCCACGGTTTATATTAACGGTCGTTGTGTCGGTATCCACGAAGGCTTTTTCTCCCCTTTTGAATTTGATATCACCAAGTTTGCAAAGGTTGGCGAAAACACCCTTGAGATCGTTCTTGATAACGACTTCGCGATGCGCGGAAACAACATCGTTTGGGATAACAAGAAAGCTTGGCCCGGCGAGCGGGAAACCTATTACGGTGATAAGATCTACGCCGCAACCGGCCTCGGCTATGATGATCCGATCATGGGTTGGCATCACTGCCCTCCCGGCATGGGCCTTTACAGCACGGTGTCGATTGAGGTGCGAAACGCTCTCAACATAACCGACCTTTTCGTTCGCCCAAATCTTGAAGAATCCACTTTTGAGGCTTGGGTTGAGGTGGAAAGCGACAGCTACACGCCCAGGAACGTGAAGTTCTCCCTTTCCCTTTACGGACAGAACTTTGAGGAAACGGTTTTTGAAGGCAAGGAAATTATACCGACCTTTTCCGACAAAGAGCTCAACGCTCTCCACGGAAAACAGGTCTATAAACTCCCCGTGAAATTAAAAGATCCCAAAGTATGGAATCCAGATTCACCGTATCTGTACCAACTTCAGGTCACCTTAAAGTCGGACGACAAGGTGTTTGACAACAAAGCCTGCCAATTTGGTATGAGAAGCTTTACGCAAGATACCGAATCGGAAATGAAGGGTATGTTCTACCTTAACGGCTCTCCCATAAAACTGCGCGGCGCCAACACGATGGGATTTGAACAACTCGATGTAATGCGGGGCGATTTTGACCAGCTTATTGACGATATTTTGCTGGCAAAACTTTGCAATATGAACTTCTGGCGCCTCACGCAGCGCCCCGTTCAGCACGAAGTATACGATTATTGCGACAGATTGGGCTTTTTGACGCAAACCGATCTTCCGCTTTTTGCTGTTATGCGCCGCAACAAATGTTGCGAAGCTGCTCGCGAAGTGGAAGAGATGGCACGTATTATCCGCCGTCACCCCTGTAACGTTGTCGCGACCTACATCAATGAGCCTATCCGAAATGCGGGCGAAAAACCTCATCGCAATCTTTTAAGAGAGGAACTTGAGGAACTTTTCGACATCTTTGACAAAACGCTGCATTTAAGTCACCCCGACTGCGTTGTTAAACACGTTGACGGCGACTTTGACCCCCCCACAAGAAATTCTATGCCTGACGTTCATTGTTACACCTTGTGGTACAACGGCGGACAGCAAGATTTCGGTTCTCTCTATCGTGGCTTCGGTCAGAAAGTGGCGCCGAACTGGTATTATGGTTGCGGTGAGTACGGTGTTGAAGGTCTTGACTCTATCGAAGTCATGACAGAAATGTATCCCAAAGACTGGATGACCGAGCCGTTTGATCCGGGCAACATTATTGCCGCCCAAACCAAAGTGTGGCACGGCTGCTTCTTTGAGACCCCCGATACGATGGAGGAATGGGTAACCGCTACGCAAGAACACCAAGCATTTGCCATGAAAACCATGACAGAAGCCTATCGCCGTGACCCCCGAATGATTTCTACCGCCATCCATCTGTTTATTGACGCATGGCCCTCCGGCTGGCTCAAATCCATTATGGATTGCCGAAGAATCCCGAAAGCTGCTTATTTCGCAAGCCGAGATGCCTTTGCCCCGCTGTTGCTCAGCTTGAGAAGTGACCGTTTCACTTATTACGCAGGCGAAAAAGTAAGCATCGAAACCATTGTTTGCAACGATGCAAATACCGCAAGCGAAGAAGGAACAAAACTCCTTTATCGTCTTTACAAAAACGATGAAATCATTATGCATGGCGAAAAACCGCTTCAGTATGGCGCCTGTTCGGTTGATTACGGAGCAAATGCAGAGTTCACGGC
>JAZQTM010000062.1:0-2703 GCA_045630765.1 Acutalibacteraceae bacterium
TGAATACAGAGCGGCGCTTTTATGTTGGTATTATTTTAAGATAATAAGCGTATGCAGCCTAAACGGCGGGAGGTTTAGGGTGACGGTGTCGCCGTTTTGCGTGAACGGGATCGGTGTTTCATCCGGCTGTGACACGGCGGACGTGATGGCCCGATTGACCTTTAACGTAATGGTAACGTCGTGTAATTTCGGGAAATCGGGTAATAAGAATACGTTACCGCGGTTGACGGGCGGTGCATACAGCACGTGCAGAGCGAGATATCCTTCATCTGCATTTTCCCGCAAACGGATTCGCCCACAAGAGGGGAGTTCACTCGTTACGATGGCTTTGTCATAGACGGATTCGATTGCTTTTATAATATAGCGCTCTAAAATGTAACTTCCCGATTGGTTGTATGCCGTGAAAACGGGATGTGCAAAATAGATTACGTTTCCGCGCTTGACAAGAGCGGGGTAGTCGGCAGGTTCCGATTTATAAGGCGTATTCTTATGACCGCAGAAATGACGGAGAGTGCGGTTGAAATACGGCTCGTGTACTTGAGCGAGGACTTCACCGTCGGTTTTTATCTTATAAGCACTGGAATAGGAAAGGAACGGCGTAGTGACTTCATCAACGTCGCAACGGATGAAATCGGCATCTGCGGAAGAGGGCTCGATCTTTTCGATTCCCAACTCATCAAAAATGCTTTCATAACTGGCTACGATCGTACCGCCGTTATCGGCAAAGGCTTTCAGCGCCGCTTTGTCCGCATCGGAGAAGCAGCACTTGTCAGGTAGAATGATGCATTTGTATTTACCCAGATCGTCGCCCGATTCCAACACGTCATATTCCAAATGCATCACCTGTAACAATTTGGAGGTCCCGATATCGGGATCGGTGACGTGACTCAGCCAAATTGCAAGATCCGTATAAGCTTTTGTGTTCTCACAATACGCTTCGATTTTCTTGACGTAGTCGAACGCGTGGCCGATGACGCGATAAGTGCTTTCATCGATATCGCCCGACGGATGAAGATGATCGCCTACCGAAATGGAGGCACCGACGCTGAGCATATCCGCGCATTCGTAGCGGAGCGCTTCTTCATTCTTAAATCCGCCGAATTCACCCCAGTTATGATGAAATTTGCCTGTCATACCGAGGAAATGCTTTCCGTACCGTTCAAAAAACTTGGCGCGGATGGGCATCAGATCATAACCACCCCAGGCGGTCGGGAGATCTTCCATTTCGAAATGCGTTTGATAGGGGTGGTAGGCGGTTCGGTTCATGCTGGCACCACCGTTATAGAAGACCGGTGCATCCTTGGCATATTCGTGAACGATCCCCGTCAGCGTTTTCATCATTTCGATGCGTTTAAGGGTGTAATATTTCTGAGCGTCTTTGTAATTTTCGGGATCAAGTCCCATTTCTTTCATACCGGTACGGCAAGCTTCGCACGCGCAGGCATCGTTGATAAAGCAGATGTCGTAAAACACGCCGTCGGATACATCGAAGTTTTCACATAACTCGCGTGTGAGCTCCTCCAAATACCGACCGTAGTCACCGACCGGGCAAAGTGTTGTCCAAGTGCAATGGGCGAGAGGCTCATCCAGTTTATCGTCAGAAGGAACGTCGCCGATATATTTCGGCTCGCGTGTAAAGTAATCGATATGATGCCATTCGGGGTGTTCGTCGGCATCTTTTTTACTCCAACCGATCGGCAGATAGATCGGCGCTTTGGCACCGGCGGCGTGTATAGCATCGATTTCTTCTTTTAAAAGATTGAAAGAAAGCCCCGGATGCATTTCGCCCACCTTGGAGGGGTAGTACGTATATCCGTGATGGCATTTCCCAAAAACGGTAACGAGGTCAATATTTGCCTCTCGAATGGTTTTTGTAAATTTTTCTTTATCGAATTTTACACCGATACCATCAATTGCCGGGCTGGTGTGAAAATCCATATGAACGCAACGCATAAACTGTTCCTCGTTCCCTTTGTATTTGCAAGGTTGTTATATCATATTTTGATAGAAGTGTCAAGGCGAAAGCGCCCCTTTGCACGAACAGAAAAAGCCCCGTCTTGTTTAACAAGACGGGGCTTTTGGCAAGTTGCACCGATTTAGATATCGGTTATTTTTTTGAAAACATCAGGGCGAAGTCCATCGTTTATAAAATCATCATTACGAATCATACCACCGCCAAATCCTGCTGTACGCATATGTTTATGGTAGGGGTCAATCTCAGCAGAGATACTGCCGACTTCTTTCCCCATGTCAACAAGGATTTTTCCATCGGGAGCTATAATCATCGAACAACCGCCTTTTTTATCACTATCCATAGAATAGGAAGACTTTGCAACAAAACTATTGCACCGAAAAGCGATCATCTTGGTTTGCGCACGTATAATGTCGGTTGCTTCTCCCCGTTGATAACCAGGGATTAAGATAATATCACATTTTTGCGATGCCAAATATTCGATCTGCTCATTAAAGTAAACATCATAACAAGTCAAAAAGCCGAATCGAATGCCGTCTACTTCGCAAACACAAGCGCCATCTCCGTATTTAACACCCAATGTGATTTCACTTGGCGGAAGATGAATTTTATCATAAACAAAAGCCGTGTTGCCCTCTTTATCAAATAAATAGGTGCTGTTTTGAATGTCTCCATTCCTTTCTTCCAGCACATTTATTGCCACATAAGCTTTCTTTTCTTTGGCAATAGAT
>JAZQTM010000063.1:0-4051 GCA_045630765.1 Acutalibacteraceae bacterium
GTGTTTGAAAACTTGATCTTGGAGCCGCAACAATGCGTTGCCGTTCATCTGACGGGCAAAAAGGGCGAATCGCGGTTTTTGTATGCACCGTTTGCGCTGGATTCGTCGGGTGATACGGTGTATTTGTGCGACGGAGAAACCATATTGGATCGCTTAACCGTTGGCGAATCTCCCGAAAATATCTCGTATGGGCGGCAGGGTGACACGGACGTATGGTTCGCCGTACCCACACCCGGGCAACCCAACGGCGGCATCTGTGCCAAGACCGTAAACGAACTGAAAGACGCCTGTTATACCGGTGTGATGATCAGTGAGGCCTGTGCCGTATCCGCCTCCCCCGATACCGATTGGGTGGAGTTGCACAACACGACCGACCAACCGCTGTCGCTCGACGGATACCGCTTGACCGACGCGCCCGAAAACGAGGGTTATCGCTTTGAAAACGTTACCATCGAGGCGGGCGGGTATTATACCCTTGCGTGTGACAGCGAACTGCCCGAGGGTATCTCCCCTTGCGCGCCGTTCTCGCTGAATCGGTTTGGGGATTCTTTGTATTTGTACACACCGAGCAACGTCTTGTGCGATTCGTTTGAAACGGGCAAGCAACGAACGGGTGTCACCGCCGGTCGCGCGGGTGACGAGCGCGGGGCGCGCGTGTATTTTGACACACCCACCAAAAACGCGCAAAACGGCATCGCTTACGCGGGCTATGCGTCTGCTCCCGTGATCCAACAACTCGGCGGATACGTGCAAGCGGGAACAACGGTTTCCGTCACCATTCCCGAGGGATGTCAGGTGTATTATAGCTTAAGCGGCTCTGCTCCCACCGAAAACGCGAACGCGTATACGGGAGGTGCCATTACCATCACCGAAAGCAGCGTGCTGCGTGCCGTTGCGGTGCGCGACGGGTATCTGCCGAGCGACGTCGTCACGCAGACCTTCCTCACCACCGCTGCGCACGATCTGCCGATCGTCAGTGTGTCGGGTGACTACAACGCTCTGTTCGGCGTAAACGGCGCCTTTACGCAATACAAAAACGAAACCCTTTCGGCGCTCGTACACACGGAATATTTTGACGAAAACGGCAACAAGGAAATTGCCTTTGACAGTATTCTGGCGATTGCGGGCGGTATGAGTCGAGAAAATCCGCAAAAGGCATTTTCGCTCAAGCTCAACCAAACGTCGGGCGTATCCTCGGTTGCTTATCCGTTCTTTGAAGACAGCACGGTGGATACGTTTACCGATCTGTTACTCCGCCCGTCCGGCTCGGACTGGAACAGCGCCAAGCTGCGCGACGAATTTGTCGCCACGGCATTGAAAAACACCGAGGATATGCTGATACAGTCTGCCCGTCCCGTGGCTCTGTATATCAACGGCTCGTATCACGGCCTTTATTATTTGCGGGAGAAGCGCAACGAGAGTTTCGTGTCCTCGTATACGGGTATTCCCGAGGA
The DNA here is from genome assembly GCA_045630765.1 of Acutalibacteraceae bacterium. Taxonomy (GTDB): domain Bacteria; phylum Bacillota; class Clostridia; order Oscillospirales; family Acutalibacteraceae; genus RGIG3009. Next base: position 1,455 of record JAZQTM010000063.1, read on the forward strand.
ATACGTACAGATCGCAAAATCCCCCGCCGTGTTTGAATCACAGGCGAATATGGATCCCGATATGGCGGCTTTGATCCAATATGCGAAAACGCACGATCTGACCGAAGCGGAGCATTACGACTACGTGCTTTCGCAGATCAACCACCTGTCACTGATACGTTATTTTGCCATTCAGACGTATTTCGGTAACGGCGATATGATCAACAACGTCGCCTGCTACCGCGACACGCGCGACGGGCAGTGGAACTGGATCATCTTTGATATGGACTGGGCGTGCACCAATTATTACGCCAATCATCAGTTCATTCGTCAGTTGTATGACGGAACGGGACAAAACACGTTCCAGAATTACTACTACCCGCTGATGACCGCACTGCTGAAAAACGAAGCGTTTTCCGAGCAGTTCGTGCGCGAGTATAAGCGCTTGATGGGCAGTACTCTCACCGCCGACCGTCTGATCCCGATATTGGACGGGCTTGCCGATACGATCCGTTCCGAGATCCCGCGTCAGCAAGCACAGTTCGGTGCTCCCGCGCCCGCACGGTTTGAACAGCAAGTGACGTTTATACGTACATTCTTGAAAAATCGCGAAGCCACCATCACACGTCAGTTAAAAGACGTATTCTCTCTCTCCGACGAGGAGTGGGAGGCAATACGGTAAAAAGGAGGAAGCGGTATGCTGAAATTGATAATCGGCCGTTCCGGCTCGGGCAAAACGACCGAGCTGTATCGTCGTATGCGCGAAGATGCCGAAAACAGTGACGCGCCGCTGTTCCTGTTAGTGCCCGAGCAGGCATCGTTCGACAACGAGCGCCGTCTGCTCGCTGAGTTCGGCCCGTTGCTGTCGCAACGCGTGCAAGTGCTCAGTTTTACGCGTATGGCAAACGCCGTGTTCCGTCAGATCGGCGGACTGGCGGGAAATCGTATGGATCCGACCGTGTCGTTGCTGATTATGAGTCAGGCGCTGCACAGCATTGCGGATTCGCTTAAACTGTATCGCCGTCACGTGGACAACCCCGATTATTTGCGGACACTGTTGGAATTTTTATCCGAATGTAAACAATGCGCCATTGCTCCGCAGCAGCTTTTGGAAACGGTAAAGCAGTTGCCCGAGGGGGTACTGCGCTCCAAAGCGGAGGAAACGGCGCTGATCTTTGAAGCCTACGAAGCACTCGTCGCGGAGGCGGCACTAATCGACCCGAAAGACGAATTGACAGTGCTTGCCGAGCGGCTGCCCGATTGTACTTTGTTTGACGGCGCGCACGTGTATCTGGATTCGTTCAAAGGCTTCACCGAGCAGGAAATGCTGGTTTTGGATCGCTTGATGGCACGTGTCGCGTCGATGACGGTGTGCTTATGCACCGATACCGTTACCGCCACAAACACGCTCGGTCGCTTTTCGGCGGTGGCGCGCACCGCTACCCGCTTGCGTGATGCCGCATCGCGACATCATATGCCGATCGCGGCGGTACACCATTTAACAGAAAATCATCGCACCGCCGATCCCGCACTGGGAATGTTGGAAGCGGTGTGCTTTACCCCCACCACCGAACGGTACGACGAACCGACCGACGCGGTGTGTATTACCCCTTGCGCCGACCGTGCGGAGGAATGTCGGTATACGGCAAGAGAAATTCGCCGTTTGCTTCGTGAGAACGGCGGCTATTGCCGTGATTTCACCGTGGTGGCACGCAACAGTGCCGATTACAGTGATCTGCTTGCCGCCGCGCTGGGACGCGAAGGACTCCCCTGCACGCTTGATCTGCGCGAGCCTGTGGTCACACAACCGCTCGTGACGCTGATCGAATCCGCCTTTGCGGCGATCGAGCGCTGGGACAGCGCAGACGTGCTGCGCATTGTCAAGACGGGTTTGGCGGGTTTTTCCGCCGCTTCCGCCGCACAACTTGAAAATTACGTCTTTGTATGGAACGTGCGCGGCAAAAAATGGAAAGTGCCGTTCACGTCGCATCCCGACGGGGTGCAATCGGAAATGGATGAGTATGCAACCGATCGGCTGGAACGCTTAAATCAACTGCGCCGCCGATTGGCACAGCCGCTTATCCATCTGCAAACGCAGTTGGACGGTACGCATACCGGTCGTGAATTTGCCGCGGCAGTGTGGAATTACTTGCAAAAAATGCGCATACCGCGTATGGTGCGGTTACAGGTCGCGCGTTTGAAAAAAGCGGGAGAACTGCACGCCGCCGAGCAACAGGCACGGATGTGGGACTACGTCGTGTCCTTGCTGGATAAGTTTGCCGCACTGACTACCCCTTGCACCGCGAAACAATTTGCTACCTTGTGGCATTTGGCGGTGTCCTCGGACGATCTCGGCAGTATTCCGCCGACCTTGGACGGCGTGAATTTCGGCTCCGCCAATCGAATTCGCTATTCATCACCCAAGACCGTGTTTATTCTGGGCGCGAACGAGGGTGTCTTCCCCGCCTATCCGTCGACGGGCGGGTTGTTAAACGATCACGAACGGCGGCAATTATTAGCGCTCGGTCTGCCGATGGCAGACGATGCCGATCACCAAACCGCCGAGGAGCGCTACTACGCGTATATGGCGGTTGCCGCACCGTCCGAACGCTTGGTGA
>JAZQTM010000064.1:0-9984 GCA_045630765.1 Acutalibacteraceae bacterium
CAGGTTTATTATCGTGGTATTGACCCCACCCCCATCCGTGAATTCGTTATGAAAGATTTTAACGGTATCACGCGCATCGGCAAGGCAACGGTTCTCCCCGGTGATATCGTATACGGTGCCGGCGGCGGCGTACTGTTCATCCCCTCCCACCTCGTTCAGGAAGTGGTGGAAGGCGCTGCCAAAACCCACGTCAAGGATGATTTCGGCTTTGAAATGATCGCGGCTAACAAATTCACCACTGCACAGATTGACCGCGCCACTTGGACGGAAGAAATGCTCGATATGCTGACGAACTGGATCCAAACCGATCCGCGCGGTGAAAAATACCGCGACCTCGATTGGTCACACGAATACGATCTGGCTCGCAACGGCGATCCCGATGATACACAGACCATGTTGTAATTTTTTGTAAAGGCATATAGGAGGAATAACATATGAAAAAGGTGAATTTTTTCGGGCATGAAATTTCGAAGTTAATCGTGGGCGATAATCCGATGACGGGGCACTCGTATATAGAGGATAAAACCCCCGGTTCGGAAATGCTCGACTATTATACGGCGGAAAACATTAAAGCCACCCTAAAACACATGGAAGAACTAGGGGTAAATGGTATGCTTCCGTTAGCGGATCCCTATATTGTTCGTTTGCTTAAAGAACATCAGTCTGCCGGAGGGCAGATCCAGTATATTTGGCAACCGTATATGCCGCTCGATCAACAGGTCAGTATGCGCGAAATGTCGAAACTGAATACGATCGGTATTTACCATCAGGGAACAACCACCGACTTTAATTTCGAAAACGGAAACATCGACGTTATTAAAGAAAATATCAAAGTCTGGCGTAATATGGGTATCCCTGTTGGTTTAGGCACCCATCGCCCCGAAGTTATCGAAAGGTGCGAAGAAGAAGATTGGGGCGCGGATTTTTACTTAGCATGCATGCAGAATGCCCGCCGTGGTCGAGAAGGTGAAGCCAGCGGATTCCTCACCGGCAAGACAAAGGCGCACGTGGTTTTTTATCCCGAGGATCGTCAGATTATGCTCAACACGCTGCGTCAGGTTAAGAAGCCGATTATCGCCTTCAAAATCTTTGCAGGTGGCCAGATGCTTATCAACAAAGAACCTGAAGAAAAACGTCAGATCATCAAGAATGTGTACGATGAAGTTTTCAGCGCACTGAAACCGGACGATATGGCTGCCATTGGCGTATTCCAGCGCGATATGGATGAACTCAAAGAAGATGTAGAAATCTTCAACGAGTGGTGCGCGGAGAAATATGGCGAATAATCTACGCGGAGAAAATTACCCAAGTTTGACTTTGCAACAAAGATTTTAATGTCGTAAATATACACCCCCCCCCCGATCGGGTGGGGCGTTTTATTTATTCAAATAGTTTTTGGACGTTAGTTATCAGCATCGCATCCAACGCTGTTTCGGAAACACCGGCCGCGCGAAGCAAATCTGCAAACGTTCCGATAATTTCCGTGAAATTATTGGTATTTCGGGTTATCACATTCTCGAAGCGATCAGAACCAAAGCCCATATATGCCGCGCCGTCGCGCGACAGCAAAAGCCGATCGCCATATCCCTTATCCAAAAGTCGGCAAATCGTTTCTACTTTTGAGGAATCCGCACGCAGACGGTCAAACCCCAAATAGACACCCGTTTTGGCTAACGAAACCAGATAATCGATATCCGTCGTATCACTGGCATGACCAATGATCACCTTGGAAAGATCGACACCTTTCTTTTGGAAAATCTCCAATTGACCGAGTGCCGTTTTCACGGAATGAGCGTTGTGCGCAAACAAAGGCAACCCCGTCTTTGTTTGGACGATCGCCATCGTTTCCAAATAACAACGATTACACTCGGTAACACCTTGAGCATCGGTTGCGCATTTTAACATACCGGGAAACACCGGCGACTCCGTCTGATAGGTGTTCTCCATACCCCTCTCACATTCATCGATAAAAAAGGAGGCTAACCATTCAGGCGTCTTTCCCCACATAAAGCCGCGCGCATCATAATACAAGCCCGTGGAAGCAATAATATGGACGCCTGTACGTTTAGATACCTCAACCAGTATATGAACGTCTCGACCGATGTCAATGGGGGTTCCATCGATGATAGTGCCGAGCCCGTAGCATTCTTTAGCTGCTGTGATTTGTTTCACCGCTAAATCAATAAGTTGATCATCTCGATAATACCGATCACCAAATGCTTTTTTGAAATCGGGTGAACCACACACGATATGCTCGTGACACAAGGTTTTTCCGAGTTCTTTTTCACTGATCGGTCCTAAAACCGTATTTACCATACAAAGTCCCCCTTTATGATACAAGACATATCACACTTTTTCCCGCTTGTCAATACAAAAGAGCCTACCCGCTGTCATAGCGGGCAGGCTCTTGTTAATCAATACACTTTACCGCGGTCAGGTTCCGTTTTAAAGGGCGATACGCCCTCAAACGGGATCTCACCATAGATGGCGGCAACAAAGGCTTCCTGCGTTTCAGGAGAGCTGTTATAAGCATTGACAAAAGTGTTGATATTGCTGAAATAATCGTAATACAAATACGGTGACCCCAAAGAGATACCAACCGACTTTTCTTTTCCATAACGGAACGCAAACGAGAAAGTTCGGCACTCGTCACCGTAAAACGCCGGCATACCAATCGGTTGATGCGGCATAAGATACGCCGCATACACAATAAGATCATTTTCTTCCGCGATTTGCTTTATTTCTTCTGCATTTCGCAGTCGACGTTGCAAATGCACGGTAGCACCGCGTTTTTCAAACGATTTTTTCATATTTTGAAGATTATCAAACACCGAATCCACGTGTGTGGAACAAATGATGGCAACCTTCTTGATCTCTTTTGAGTTATATGGCAAACGGCTTTTCTTATCGTACATCAGTGTTAAACTTTTTTCCGCCAATTTTTTGCTCATCGCGCGCGTACGCTCAACAACCGCTTCTTCATATTCTTTGCCAAGCACGTAATCCGGATCAAACATACCGAGTTTTTCTTTCATATCCAAAACGCGGGTGCAGGCATCGTCAATACGACTTTCGGGCAATTCACCCGACAATACCGCACGTTTGACAACCTCAACGTAGTTTGGTAAATCGGGTCCCAAAATGACGTCATTACCGGCTTTGAGCGCTTCCACAACCAACTGTTCTTGCGGATACAAAGTACTTACGGATGCCATTGTAATCGCATCGGTGATAACGACACCCTTAAAGCCCATTTTTTCTTTCAGCAGTTCGGTGATGATCTTATACGATATGGTAGCCGGTCTACACATATCGCCAACCATACTGTCATCCACTGCCGGAAAAGCCGTGTGCGAGATCATCATGGAATAAGCGCCCGCATCAATCATTTCTTGATAGACGCGCCCTTGCATTTCCCACCATTCATCAAATGTAGACATATTGCAAGAAGGCGAAAAATGGGAATCGCGAAATTCATACGGATCAGCGCTCGGGAAATGTTTAACCGTTGCCGCTATATTATGCTTTTGCATAGAGGCAACTTGTTCTTTTGTAATTTTGAGGATCTTATCCGGATCATCCGACGCGGTACGACAATGATGAATGCCGCAAAAACGGTTTTTAATGACATCCACCTCGGGACCCCACCACCATTTGGCACCGGCGCAATCAAACTCAGCGGACATACATTCGCCCCATTCGTAGGCAAGCTCTGGCGAGTTTGCCGCACCGAGGCAAGGCGGACCGGGGACTTCAGTCAAATCGGAAAAGTTGACCTTGAGTCCCACACGCATATCCATTGCCGGAAGCAGCGGGATTTTAAGATGGCTATCCATCTCACGTACCCAGTTGAGAAAATTTTTGCAAGAGGTGTCATCGGTATTGGGCAAGACGTCCATGGCTTCGTTTGCCCACCCCATCATCACGCTGCGATACCCAAGCATCCAGATGGCACCACACGGTTTATCCTTGAAATATGTTTCGTAGTCCTCAACTTTTGCCAAAATATGTTGGCGCTCCACGTGAGTCTGACCAATCTTTTCTTCCAGCGTCAACTCCGAGAGTTTCGGTCTTTTGCGTACCATAGCGCTACCTCCCACTTTGCAAACCTTAAGTAAAGTATAACAGAAGAAACAGCGAGTAACAATGCACAATACAACAACTTTTAACACAATTTGTGTATTAAATCAAAAAAGAAGGAGTCAGCAACAAAGCCGACCCCTTCTTTTTATTCAAATAAATTATTCAGCTGCTTCGTCTTTTTTACCCGAAAGCATCACGTTTGCGAGGATGCCGAGGATCAAAGCGCAAGCGATAGAGGTAATCGTAACCTTACCGAAGGTGAGCGCCAAACCACCGATACCGGCAATCAAGATGACAGAAACAACAAACAGATTCTTGTTCTGTTCCAAATCAACCTTCTGGATCATCTTCAAACCGGAAACGGCGATAAATCCATACAGTGCCATGCACACGCCGCCCATAACACAAGACGGGATGGAATTAACAAAGGCAACAAACGGAGCCAAGAAGGAAATCAAAATAGCACCAATGGCCGCCGTCACAATGGTGATAACAGAGGCATTACCGGTAATGGCAACGCAACCAACCGATTCACCGTAAGTCGTGTTGGGGCAACCGCCAAAGATAGCACCTGCCATCGAACCAACACCGTCACCGAGCAACGTTCTGTGCAAGCCGGGCTCTTCCAGAAGATCCGTCTCAATGATCGAGGAAATGTTCTTATGGTCAGCGATATGCTCAGCGAACACAACGAAGGCAACCGGAATGTATGCAGCAGCCAACGTAGCAATATAACCACCGTCGATTTCCTTAACACCTTTCAGCGCGGTAGCAAAGGTGAAGTCGGGCACCGTCAAGAAGGTGTTCAGCGTCACGCCATCCGCCACCAAAGCCTGTAACGGAGCAAAGTTGACAACTTTCAGAGCGTCAATGCCGGCAACGTTACCGATCACGGTAAAGATGGCAGCAACAGCATAACCTGCAAGAATACCCAAAACAAACGGGATCAAGCGAACCATTTTCTTACCAAAGGTAGCGCACAGCATCGTAACTGCCAACGTTACCAGACCGCAAAGAATCGCAATCTTGGTATCACCACCGGCAGGAGCGGTTTGGAGATCGCCCACAGCGTTACCCGCCAAAGACAAACCGATGATCGTAACCGTAGGACCGATAACAACAGCCGGCATCAATTTGTTAAGCCATTTAACGCCAACAAATTTTACGATGATAGCGATAACCACGTAAACCAAACCGGCAAGCACGGCACCGATAATCATACCGAGATAACCGGCAGCTGCGGATACTGCACCGGCAAACGCAGCGATCATCGAATTGATGAAAGCAAAAGACGAGCCCAAGAACACCGGGCTTTTGAATTTCGTAAACAGTAAGTACACAATCGTACCCACGCCGGCACCAAACAAAGCGGCAACCGAGCTCATTGCGGGTGCGCCCTCCGGCATAGCACCACTACCGTTGATTATGACCGGCACAACCAACGTTGCCGCCATAATAGCCAGTAACTGCTGCAGAGCGAAAACAATAACCTGTGAGAATTTCGGTCGATCCCCGACCTTGTAGATCAATTGCATAAAACCCCATCCTTTCAAAATAAAAATAAAAAGACCTTGCCTCCGCAAGATCTCACTGTCCTTGTACCGCAACAAGTTGTGATTGTCTTGACGGTAAGCACTATGCCTAGTATACACAATGCGACAATATTCGTCAAGTTATTTGTGCCATTTTGAGCAAAGTTTTTACATACAAAAAAATCGGGAGCATAAGGAATGCGTCTCCCGATTTTTGTGAATACTATTAGATTTCTGTTGTCCAATCTTCGTCCCACGGATAACGGATCGTCAGTACTTCTCCCCCGCGTCGCGCGGATTCTTCGGCGTAAATGCCGGGGATCGACATAGCAAGCCCCGCTTTCAGCGAAATCGGTTGCCCTTTCCCCTCACCAATCGCCATAAAGAAGTGATCCAACATCGCGTAGTCCATACCATCATGGCCTTTGGCCTTGGGGTTATTTTCATAAGCAGGCGGCATAAAGCTGCCGTCGATTTCCTTGAGACCCGTGTCCAGTTCTTTCATAGAATTATAGCGGATAACCGGTTTCCAAAAACGGTCAATGCGCTCGATATATCCTTCCGTACCGAACACCCGATAGTTGTGCCATCCGATTTTGGCACGGCACCGTTTGTTGCGCATCAACCGTACGACCACACCCGATGGAGTCTGGAAGTTAGCGCACATCATATCGTCGCTAGGGCGATCGGTCAGGGCTCGACGCGATGCATACGCCGACGGTTCGGCATGTTCACCGGTACCAAAACAACTAACCTTGCGCAATTCTTCATCTAAAACGCTCAGCAAAGGGCCAAGCGAGTGAGTACAATAACGAATCGGCACCAACAGTTTACGCCAATCCCCATTCTCCGTTGCATGAACGCTAAATTCCGATCCAGGTAACGACCAGTGGATATACTCCGCCTCCATACAATACGGTTTGCCGAGCAAACCCTTTTCGTAAAATTCATTCAGCAATACGGTGAATTTTGAATAATTAGGGTTAGCACCGACGTACATAACCGCTTTGGATTGTTGTGCGGCTTTCCACAGATCCTCTGCCTCTTGCAATTTTGCCACAACAGGAATATCAGATAATACATTTACGTTCTTTTGAAGGGCTTTGATACAGAATTCTACATGAATATCCGCCCCTGTTTCCACGATCACCACATCTAACTCAGATTCTTCCAACATACGGTCGTAATCCTCATAAAACGCGGCGTCGGGGAAGACTTCCGCCATAGGCGCGTTACATCCCCATTGTTTTTGATACCAGTTTCGCGCAAGAATGTCACAAGCGGCAATCACTTGCACTTGTTCGAATTCTGCCGCAAGTTCCATAAGAAAACGCCCTCTGCCGCCAAGACCTACCACACCAAGACGAATAGGATTCATAAGATTCTCTCCTTATTTTATATTGATAAGCACCACCGACGCAACCGCGACAGCGGCACCAATATATTGACGTACTGTGAATTTTTCCTTGTAGATGAGCCCGGCAATGATAAACGCAGCAAGCATACCAAGGCCACCCTTAAACGGACTCACAAACGAAATGTTCAAATAGTGATACACAGCCAAGGATAACACGTTATTCACACCGTTGCACAAACCCGCCACCATACCATACACCAAACCATATTTGACGGTCTGTTTGAAACTGTGGCGCTCATAAAGAAATCCAAATAAAAACAAAACAAGCGTACTGCACACAAAAATAACCGTCAGATATTCGTTACGATAGAGACCGTCGAAACGATCTTGTTGGTACTTGTTAACGATACTGAGTGCTACATTTGAAAGTGTGTTTACCACTATCCAGAAAAACCATTTCGGTGTAAATTTTGCATCGCACCTCTTTTGCGCCTTATACTGAATTAAGAACATCGCGAGAAATTTCAAAACGACTGCGGGCCAAAAAAGCGGTCCTGTCGTCTCGCCCAAAACAGTAAGACCATACACGATAGTCAGCACACCGCCAAATGACGAATAAAAACGCGTTAAGCCAAACGAACCCGACGCATAAGCTACATACCCCGCATAAAAGCCGAGGGCATATAGTGCCGAGTTCGCAAGGCCCAACCAAAATACGGAAAGCGGGCATTGAAATCCGCTTTTGTCGAATATCAGATCTGACACCACATAGTAAAGCACCGCAAACAAACATAAGAAAGCGCTAAAAAACATACCGCCTTTTCCGTGTTTCTTGCCGTAATTTTTGACAATGATCGCTTCCAGTTGATGGATAAACACGCCGGCAAGGCAAAGCAGTATACCAATAGCAAAAGGGCTCATACGCTTCCCCTTTCTTCCTTTTTTGTTGTCATCATTATACCACATGGAAATCATAAGTAAATGTAAAAAAACCGTTTTTCTTTGCAAAAAAGCGCGCTTTTCTTGATTTTCGACCATCCCAGTGGTATAGTTGCAACAAGGAGTGAGGACCATGAACGATATTTGCCAATTCATCCCGCCGAAAGACTATCCCAGCGAACTGGCATTTATCCACTTTGTGTATGAAGCAGAATTGAAAAAACACAAGCAGCCATTCGTATACCGACATTATTACGTGCACGCGGTATTCAAAGGCACCGCCGTTTTAACAACGGAAGGTAATGCGTATCCTCTCAAACGAGGAGATGTATTTTTCACGCATCCCTATCAAAGTTTCACGCTGGATGCTGACGATGATTTTACGTTTATGTATATCAGTTTTAACGGCGACGGTGCGGCGCGGTTGCTCGAAGAACACGACATTCGAAAAAACAAATGTGTGTTTTACAACTTGGAACAGATTCTCATCTTTTGGATCGAATCCATACGACGCGTAAAGCCCTCCAATGCCAACACATTGACAGAGAGCGTACTGTTATATACCCTCTCCTTTATTGATGGCGGCGAAATTGAACGATTTAAAAAAACCGGCGATAAGTTTGACAGTATTTTGGATTATTTGAATCACAATTTTACATCTAACGATATATCCTTGCGAAAAGTGGCAGACATCTTTTTCTACACTGAAAAACATCTGTCCCATCTGTTTGTGAAAAAAACGGGCAACAAGTTCACACAACACATCAATACCTTGCGCGTACAATACGCCGTGCGTCTTATGGAGGAAGGCGCAACCGATCTTTACTACATCGCTACGCGTTGCGGGTTCAGCGACAAATTTTATTTTGCCAAGGTATTCAAAAAAATAATAGGGAAAACACCAACTGAATACATCAAGAAGTTACACGAACGATAAATTTGCCGTATGAGAGGCATACTATATTCGGGTGGTGAAAACATGGAGAAAAAACGCAAAAAAATCAACGCACGTGTATCGGATATAGTTGCGGAGGCAACAAGCAGTATGGTATCTGCGGGACGCGGCGAGATCTTGTCGGACATCTTAGGCAGTTATACCGGTACGGCGGCAGACGGCGACGTCCCCGAGCAAGATGCCGATGATTTATAACGTGGCAAAAAAATACAAGATTTTCAAAAATTGTCACGCATTATCCGATTGTCGGAACACACACTACTACTGCAAACGCAAGATGACAATATTCGTTTGAGGAGTGTAAGTGTAATGTCTAACAAGAACAGCATGGTTCCTGAGGCTCGCGAAGGTCTCAACCGTTTCAAGATGGAGGCTGCCAACGAAGTTGGCGTGACTTTGAAACAGGGTTACAACGGCGACCTGACCGCGAAACAGGCTGGTTCCATCGGTGGCCAGATGGTCAAAAAGATGATCCAGCAGTACGAGAATAACCTGAAATAAACTAAGGTATTCGCCAAACAAATGCCGCCGGGGAGCAATCGTTCTCCGGTGGTTTTGTTTTGCGTGAGATTTTTTAAAAAAAGTCTATGCAAATGCTTGACAAATGCGAAAAAACGGGTATAATAAACACGTTCGGCACATTGCGGAATTGTGTAAAGGTAGCACGAGAGTCTCTGAATCTCTTTGTCTAGGTTCGATTCCTAGTTCCGCAGCCAGAGTAGCACCGATTTAGATATCGGGGCAGAAAACCCAGAAACTGAACGGTTTCTGGGTTTTTCTTTATCAAAAACGATATTGTGTCTTGTTTAAGAAGGTGTTGCGTTTTGAAAATCATAGTAGTACAACCCCCATATTTTTGCGGAGAGAATCCCGATGAGAAAATTGCGGATTTTTTAATGAACGAGCTTCAAAAGGCAGAAAGAGATTCTTTAATCGTTTTGCCCGAGTACTCCAATGCGGGTGGAATTTCTGATATTGAAAGCGAAAAGGCGGCTATGCCGCGGGCAAAAATGATGCTTGAAAAAGCCGCATCTATTGCCAAAGAAAAGAAAGCTTATGTGGCAATAAATGTGCTGGAAGAAAGGAATGGAGACATTCAAAACAGCACCTATTTATTT
>JAZQTM010000065.1:0-20625 GCA_045630765.1 Acutalibacteraceae bacterium
GAAACCGAAGGCTGGCTGCAACTGTTATTTAATACACAAGCAATAAGCGAGGAAACATTCAAATCTCATCGTAATCTTTGTGGTCGAATAAGACGAATGCTGATTGCAAGCTGCAAAACGCTGAAGGAGAATGCGAAATGATAGGTCAAGTGGTCACCGTTATTGTGGATCGTCCCCTTGGTAGCCGTCATCCCAAATATAAAGATATTTATTACTCTGTAAATTACGGTTATGTAGATGGAATTATTGCTGCTGACGGCGAAGAACAGGATGCATATATATTAGGTGTCGACCATCCGGTCAATGTGTTTACAGGCACAGTTGTTGCAATCATTCATCGTTTTAATGATATTGAGGACAAATGGGTAGTTGCTCCCGCAAATATGATATTTTCAAAGGAAGAAATTATTAAACAGACCTGTTTTCAAGAACAATATTTTGACATTGAGGTCAGTATATAATACCTTCCACGCACCTAATCGCTTTTCTTTCCCCTGTTTACGCACCGTTATACTGCTCTTTCGCAAAATACCGCTCACGCTTTTGCGTGGGCGTTATTTTTTAGTGCGCGCGAACGGACTCGAAAGGGCGTTAAAAAACAGTCCGGTGGACTGTTTTTAGCCCGTCGCGTTCCACCGCCCTGCCGCGCTGTACCCATTGATTTCTCGTGTACAATGTTGTATACTGTTTTTTAATCTCAATACCAAGGACTGATACGATGACTACACTTTTGCTGATCCGTCACGGAGAGAGTCTGGCAAACGTCGACGGACGTTTTGCGGGACATTTGGATGCCCCTCTATCCGAAACAGGACACAAACAAGCGGCAATCACCGCCGCGTATATTCGTTCCCGCTACACGATAGACGCCGTATATGCCAGCGACCTTTCCCGCGCATTTAATACCGGCAAAGCGGTCGCCGACAGTTTTGGACTGCCGACAACTCCCGATACGGATTTGCGTGAAATTTTTGCCGGTGACTGGGAAGGCGCCATCTACGATGATCTGCCGAAACAATTTCCCGCATCGTTTCACACTTGGCTTACCGATATCGGCAATGCCGTCTGTGACGGCGGTGAAGCGGTAGCACATCTGCAAGAGCGCGTCTTAACCGCTTTACGGCGCATCGCCGCCGAACACGACGACGGTACCGTTGTTGTCGCCACGCACGCCACCCCCATCCGCGCTGTGCAATGTCACTGTGAAGGAAGATCACTCGACGATATGAAAAGCGTCCCCTGGGTAAGCAACGCATCCGTCACCGTGGTCGAATGTGAACAGGGCGCGCTTCGATTACTCGAGGTCGGCTATGACGCTCATCTTGGCGGGCAACGAACGGCGTTCCCCAAAAAAATATAAAAATCGGGAGAATGTCTTGCATTCTCCTGATTTTCTTTAACGATTTGTTCACGATGCCGTAACTTTTATGCTGTATAGTAAAAATGAAACGGAGGCGGCTTTATGAGAAACTGGTTACAGACTCTTGCGTATCGGTTACAAGGGTTTATGTACGGTCGGTACGGAACGGATATTCTGTCCAAACATTTGAATATCGCGGCACTGGTACTACTGATTCTCTCGCTGTTCGTATCCTTACTGTATCCCCTGTCGCTCGGCTTGCTGGTATGGTCCACGTTCCGTGTATATTCCAAAAACATTTACAGCCGCACGAAAGAACGCGACGCGTATCTTCGTTTTATACACAAACTGAAACGACGCAAGAATTTGCTTAAAAATCGCTGGCGAGATCGTAAAACGCATCGGTTTTATAAATGCCCCGGCTGCAAAGAATACCTGCGCGTCCCCAAAGGCAGAGGCGAGGTGCATATCACCTGCCCGAACTGCCGCCACGAGATTGTTCGAAAGACATAACAAAAACCTCCGACTTAAATCAAAGTCGGAGGTTTTTTATACTGTCAGATACGGACGCCATTTTTCCAATCGCGTTTCACCAATCCCTTGCACATCCAAAAGATCTTCCACACTACGAAAACTGCCGTGCGCCTCGCGATACGCGATAATGCGTCCCGACAGCACCTCGCCAACGCCTTCCAACTGCCTTAATTCTTCGGCAGTCGCGGTGTTGAGATTTACGATAAGAGTTTGTGTGGCACTCGTGGTGGTGATTGTTTCGGTGGTAAGCGGTACAAGCGCCAGACGGTCACTCATCGCCGTGACGGACACCGCCACCAGCAGCAACGCTGCCATTGCCCACACCAGAATGACACCAAACCGTTTCATCGAAGTCACCACCTTCTCTTTTATTCTACACAAATCGACAAGATTTTGCAACCGAAACGTTTGCAATTCACTTGCATAAGGTATATAATAAAGCGCAGGAGGCGATCCTATGGCATCTCAAGCGGATTTGTATTATAAACGTATGACCGAAACGCCGGTATCGCGGTTGATCGTATCACTGGGCATTCCCACGACGATCTCCATGCTCATCACCAACATTTACAATATGGCTGACACGTATTTTGTCGGTACGTTGGGTGCCAGCGCGCAAGGTGCAACCGGCGTATTGTTTACTCTGCAAGCGGTCATTCAAGCGATTTCGTTTATGTTGGGACACGGGTCCGGTATTTTCGTATCCAAAGCCCTTGCCGACAAGGACACCGACGAGGCTTCGCGGTATGCCTCCTCCGCTTTCTATATCGGCATCGTCGCCGGTGCGGTGTTAACAATACTGGGTCTGACATTTCTTGATCCGTTTATGCGCTTGCTCGGCAGCACGGAAACCATTTTGCCGCACGCCAAAGATTACGGTATGTGGGTATTGCTTGCCTGCCCCTTTATGGTTGGGTCGCTGATTCTTAACAACAATTTGCGCTACGAAGGTAAAGCCTTTTATGCAATGTTCGGTCTGACAACGGGCGGTATCCTGAACATTTTGGGCGATTATCTGTTCGTTATGCGTTGCGGGCTTGGCGTATTCGGCGCCGGTATGGCAACCGCGATTTCGCAGGTGATCAGCTTTATCATTCTGTTTGTTATGTATGAGCGTATGGCACAAAGCAAAATTCGCCCGCGCCATATCAGTCGTTCGGCAACAACGTATCTGTCGATTTGCAAAGTAGGTTTCCCCTCCCTCATTCGCCAAGGACTCACCTCTATTTCGACAGGATTACTCAATAACCTGACAAAACCGTTTGGCGATGCCGCTATCGCCGCTATGAGCGTTGTCAATCGCTATTCGATGTTCGTGATGTGCATCGGACTTGGTATCGGTCAAGGCTTCCAACCGGTCGCCTCGTTCAACTACCAAGCGGGCGAGTATAAACGAGTGAAAAAGGGACTGCTGTTCACGACCGCCGTTGGTTTCGTGTTCGTATTCGTATTATCTGCCGCCGGCTTCACCTTTGCCGAACAGATCGTGTATCTGTTCCAAAAAGATCCGGCAGTTATCACCGTTGGTGTCACCGCGTTGCGGTATGCCTCGGTCGGACTATTGTTTATGCCGCTCTCCATCCCCGTCAATATGCTGTATCAAAGCATTCGAAAAGCCGGTATTTCGTCTTTCCTATCCCTACTCCGTTCCGGCTTGTATTTCATTCCGTTGTTGCTCCTCGGCTCGCAACTGTGGGGACTTACGGGTATTCAGTTAGCACAACCGCTGACCGATCTGCTTAACGGTTTAACGTGCATTCCGTTTGTACTGCATTTCCTTTATAAAACGCCGGATAGAATATCGTAATACATAAAAAAGACACGCTACTGCGTGTCTTTTTTAGTTCTGCGCCAAACGAATTCATAGAGTATACCGTTTTGAAACAAAGAAAAGAGCGGGACACACGCCCCGCTCCCCTTTTCACTCAAAAATTACAGACCAAGCAATTGTTTTTTCTTTGCATCAAATTCTTCTTGTGTAATTACACCAATATCAAGAAGTTCTTTAAATTTTTCAGTTCATCTGCAGACGAAACCATTGAGTGTCCATTTTGTTGAGCATTGATTTTAACAATATCTTCATACTGCTTTAATTAAGAAAACGCCGCGCTAAGCAATCCTATAGTAATGCAAAGAACAAGGGCTATTACAGGAAGAAAAGACAGGCTATTACCTGTTTTAAGTCTCTTTTTCGCAGTTTCGAGTTCTGCGATCTCGTTTGCATCAGTTGTTGCTTCAGGTACTGTTATGGCGTTTGTTTTAACCCAAATAATAATTGAAAAAATAATTCCAATACCAAACATTAAAACCGCCGCAATAATACCTAACGTTTGTATCGTTTTTGCTTGTTCCACAAACTGTTTGATGACAAGATATTCTTTTGCGGGTGCGGTATCAGTTGAATTCGAATGCAATTGTGCCGTATAATTTTGTGTGGCACATCCGCAATTAGGGCAAACAACTGCCTCATCCATTATTTCTTTTCCACATTTTGAGCAAAACATAAATTCTTCTCCTTTTCTAACCCCTCACAACCTCTTTGAAGGTATGTGCCACAATGGCGGGGGTATTATTTAATTTTATGTATCGGGCAACCGTTGAGCCGCTCCGTCCCACCTCCACCAACATACCAAGTTTGGTAGATCACCTTAATTATATCTGTATTACAGATAAATGTCAATATCTTTATCACAGATACTGCATAATATCTGTGAGGTGATAGGAATGCAATTTCAAAACTTGAAAGGCATCCGTGAGGATCGGGACATTCGTCAAAAAGATATTGCCGTCTATTTAAACGTATCTCAAAACACATATTCACAGTATGAAACGGGTGTAATCTCCTTAACCGCTGAGGTGTTAATTAAATTAGCTGATTATTATCACGTCAGTATTGACTATCTGTTAGACAGAACCAACAATCCAAACCTACAAAAATGAGCCGTGAAATTCATGGCTCATTTTTTGTGACCTCCTGATTGATTGAAATTGGTATGTAAAATCAGGCGGTCACTTTTTTTGCAAGAAAAAGAAAAAATCCCTTGAAACCGCAGTTTCAAGGGATTTGGTGGGCGTAAACGGACTCGAACCGCTGACCTCCTGCGTGTGAAGCAGGCGCTCTAACCAGCTGAGCTATACGCCCATGTATTCAGCCGCCGCTATTGCAGCGACTAATACAATGTGACAGGCACAAGACCTGTCACAAGTTATGGTGACCCGAACGGGAATCGAACCCGTGTTACCGCCGTGAAAGGGCGGTGTCTTAACCGCTTGACCATCGGGCCGTTTGGTGGCTGTAACTGGATTCGAACCGGTGACACCGCGGGTATGAACCGCGTGCTCTAGCCAACTGAGCTATACAGCCATATGTGCGTCCCTCAAAAGGGGACGCAGATTATTATATAGTATGCCCTTTTGTTTGTCAAGTACGATTTTGAAAAAAGGAAAACTTTTTATGTCGTACTTTCAAACAAGGTAATACAATTCATCGGGCAAGCCTCAACACACTTACCGCAGCCGACACATTTTTCGGGATCAATGTTGGATAAGCAGTTGGTCACCTGCACCGCGTCGTGTTCGCACACCTTCACGCATTTTCCGCAACCGATACAACCAACCTTGCACGCGGCACGCGTTTTTGCGCCTTTATCGTGGTTGGAGCAACGCACAACACCGCGCGTGGCACCACCGGTCATTACGATAAGTTTCCGCGGACAAGCGGCCACACATTTGGTACAACCGCGACACAACGAGGCATCCACGCGTGCCAATCCATTTTCGACCGACACCGCACCGTATTCACACGCCGACACGCAATCGCCGTAGCCAAGACAACCGTAGTTGCACAGCCAGTGACCGCCATAAAACTGCGTGGCAGCACGGCAAGATTCCAAACCGTGATACTCAAGCTTGCGGGCAGTAAATTCCTCACAGCCACCGCAATGAACAAGCGCCGTCAAACGTTCCACGTCACCCGACACGCCAAGCCATTCGCCCGTTGCTTTGGCAACCGCTTCACCGCCCGGTGAACACAAACCAACCTTGGCGCCGTGGTTCACCATGGCATCCGCATAAGCGGCGCAACCGGAATAACCGCACGCGCCACAGTTGACACCGGGCAATAATTCACACAACGCTTCTGCTTTTTCATCCTTCGGAACCGCCATCAAAATAGAGGCGATTGCCAAAATCAAACCTGCTCCCAAACCGAGTCCTGCAAGGAGCAGTATAGCGAGTAATATGGGATTCATCTATTCTGCTCCTCCTTATAAACCAAACAGACCTTGGAAGCCGAGAAACGATACCGATACGATGGAAGCCGCCACCAGCGTGATAGGCAGTCCTTTTAACGATTCGGGGATTTCGGCGCTTTCCAGCCGTTCTCTGACACCCGCGAACATCACCATTGCGAGCAAGAAACCAAGTCCCGCACCCAAGGCATTCACAAGCGATTGTACAAAATTGTAGCCACTGTCGATGTTTAAAATGGTGACACCCAGCACCGCACAGTTGGTAGTGATCAGCGGCAAATAAATACCGAGCGCTTCGTACAGAGGCGGGATAAACCGACGCAGTACGATCTCCACAAGCTGTACTAATGCGGCAATGATGAGAATGAATACGATGGTCTGCAAATACGCAAGATCATTGGGGACCAACAGATAGGTGTAAATCGGATGTGTTGCTGCCGTTGCCATCAGCATAACGAAAATAACCGCCGCCGACATACCCCCTGCGGAATTGAGTTTCTTGGACACGCCTAAGAACGGACAGATACCCAAAAACTGTGATAAGACGAAGTTGTTAACCAACAATCCACCGATCAAAATCGCGAAAAAGCTCGTATTACTCATGGAAATCAGCCCCCTCTCCGCCGTGGCAGCTTCCCGCCATGGGACACGCTGCACACACCGTTTCGGTGAGTTCCTTACGCGTGGCATCGTGCTCTAATTTGGTGGACAAGCGGGTTGTCAACCAAATAAGCATACCAAACACAAAGAAACCGCCCGCGGGTAACACGAAAATGGTGATCGGGGGAATCAAGCCGCCTTCGGGCCAACCGAACAGCGTACCGTTTCCGAGGAATTCGCGGATACCACCCATAATCACCAAAGCCGCCGTAAAGCCGGCACCCATACCAAGTCCATCCAATGCGGAAAGTCCCACGGAGTTTTTGCCCGCAAACGCTTCTGCGCGACCGAGGATGATACAGTTTACCACAATGAGCGGCAAATAGATGCCGAGCGATTTGTCAATTGCCGGCAGATACGCTTTTACAAGCATTTGCACGATGGTGGTAAATCCCGCAATGATGACGATATACGCAGGTAAACGCACCTTGCCGGGAATCAGTTTTCTGAGTAACGAGATCACGATGTTCGAGAAAACCAACACAAACGAAGCCGCGATGCCCATTCCAAGCCCGTTAATGGCGGCAGTAGTAACCGCCAACGTCGGACAAGTGCCGAGCATCAAACGAAGGACGGGGTTTTCTTTGATAAGGCCTTTTGAAAACGTCTGCCAATATTTATTTGCCATCGGCCTCGCCCTCCTTTATCGCGTGATAGGCGGCGATGGCTTTGTTAACCGCCTTGCAGATACCACCCGACGTCTTGGTCGCTTGCGAAACAGCATCCACGTCGACATCCACTTTTAATTCCTTTGCAGGCATATCGGTAAACGCCGCCAAGAAACCCGCTTTCAAGACCTTTTCCACGTATCCGGCGGTTTCGTTGTCGTCGGTAACCTTCACACCCGTGATAGTACCCGCCTTGGAAATACCGGTCATAACGGTGAGCCCTGCACTTTTACCGGAAGCCGTAGTCGTGAACACGTACCCGACCACGGTATCATCGGCATACGCCGTGTAGTATATCTGTTTCCCGCCATTCACCGTTACCGAGTCTTGTACAAAATCGGTCGCTTCGATAACCTCCATACGGGCGGCGGTTTCGGCTTCTTCAACCTGTTTGGCAATTGTGCCCTTGGTCAAGGCGTTAGTTCCCGCCAATGCCGCGGTAACCACAACCGTAATGAGCATCAACGTGAGCGCGGATATAAAAATCTCTTTCAGATGTTTCATGAGCGCACCACCTTTCTGCCTTCACCGAAGGGTCGCGGGCGCGTGAAGCGCTCGATCAGCGGCGTGAGAATATTCATAATCACGATAGCAAAAGATACGCCCTCCGGCAACGAGCCGTACAAGCGAATCAACACCGTCAGCAAACCGCAGCCTACGGCATACACGACCTTTCCCCATTTATTGATCGGGCAAGTGGCGTAATCGGTCGCCATAAAAATCGCACCGATCATTAAACCGCCGGACAGGATGTGCACCACCGGATTGGCGCCAAGGATCCACGTTAACACGAAAACCGTGCCGATATAGATCGTCGGGATCAGCGGGCTGATAACGTGGCGAACGATAAGGTAGATACCGCCGATAAGCAGTGCTACCGCGCAGGTTTCGCCCAAGCAACCGCCGCGCAAGCCGAATAACAACGAGAGCGGATCAATCTCGGCTGCCGCGTCACTTGCAAGCATTGCGAGCGGAGTGGCACCGGATACGGCATCGACTTGCCCCGTCCACGCAAGTGGGGTTGCCCAATCGTTCATCGCATCCGGGAAACTGCCCATCAACACAATACGACCGACAAGCGCGGGATTAACAAAATTCTGACCTAAACCGCCAAACATCTGCTTAGCAACAACAATAGCGACAACGGCACCAAAAGCCGCTTGCCACAACGGAGCGGTTACCGGCAAGTTAAGTGCCAACAACAGACCGGTTACTACACAAGATAGGTCACCCACCGTCTGCGGACGTTTCATCACCTTGCGGCTGAGATATTCGGATGCGAGGGCAGATGCCACACACACTACCTCGACCGCCAGCGCACGGAAGCCGAACAGCCAAACCGAAGCGATCAACGCGGGAATCAAGGCGATCACGACGTCCCTCATAATATCACGCGTATTCATCCCGCAATGCAGGTGCGGTGATGACGATACCATCAAGGTGTTTTCCATTTGACTCCCTCCTTACTTTGCAGAACGCAACACGTCTTTTGCCATACGGATCATTTGCACGATGGGGCGATGTGCCGGACACGAATACGTGCAGCAGCCACACTCCATACACGTCATCGTGCACAAACGCTTGAGTTCGTCGATGTTACCCGCTTTATACGCTTTGGAAATCGCCGTCGGCAACAAATTCATCGGGCACGCATCCACACACCGACCGCAACGAATACACGTAGTCGGCGCAACGTCAGGCGCATCCTCTTCCGCAAGCGCGAGCAAGGCATTGTTTTGTTTTAAGACAGACAGGTTATCGTCCATTAAGGCTTGTCCCATCATCGGGCCGCCGAACAACAGCTTACGCACCGGCTTTTTCAAGCCTACAAAACTGATAACGTCACGGATCGGCGTGCCGATTACCACGCGCACGTTCATTGGACGTTCAACGGCTGAACCGTCTACCGTCAAGCGCTTTTCGATAAGCGGCATACCGGTTTTCAAATACCGCGATAACACCGCGACCGATGTCACGTTCATCACGATACAATTCACATCTGCCGGCAAACCACCGGTGGGAACGCGCCGACCGGTACACGCGGCAATCAACACCTTTTCCGCGCCCTGCGGATAGCGAGCGGGCAAAGGTTTCACCTCTACGCGGTTGGCTGCCGTACTGACACTGGACGCGATACGCGACAATTCCGCGATAGCGGCGGGCTTGTTACGCTCCACCGCGATAATCACGTGTTTCACGCCCAGAAATTCCATCACCGTTTGCACGCCCGACACGATATCCCACGAATTTTCCATACACTCGCGGTAGTCGGTCGTGATATGCGGCTCACATTCCGCCGCATTGATGATAATCGTATCGATTTCATCAAGATTTTTCGGATTGAGCTTAACGTGCATCGGGAATCCCGCACCGCCAAGTCCGACCAGACCGCAAGCGCGCACCGCCGCGATAAAATCTTCGAACGTATTGACGACGGGGGGCTTTACGCTGCTGTGCACACGTCCCTCACCGTCCGATTCGATCACAAGCGCCATAGTAGTACGACCGCCCTGTAAAAGAATCTCCTGTGTCCCGACCACCTTGCCCGACACACCGCAATGGATCGGCGCAGAGATCGCCGCCTCACTGTCGGCAACCACTTGTCCGACCTCAACGGTATCCCCTACCTTAACCGTAGGAATACACGGCGCGCCCATATGCTGCAAAAGCGGAATGATCAGCGTTTTCGGTGCGGGCATCTGCACCGTTTCGCATTCCGCCGTATATTTACGATGCGGCGGATGTACACCGCCACGCGTTTTATGAATCAACGTGGAAATTGACACGTTTTCTCATCCTTTCCGAAAAAGTGGAATGTTTTGCAAATACGGATATAGTATGTTTAGAACCAAGCCGGTAAGAATGCCGGCGGGAATAGCCAATAAAAGCAGGAGCGGTGCATAATAGGTCATTGCGGAACCTAATAGCCAGTACGACACTACCCATTGTCCCATATTGTGAGCCATTGCACCTACGATGCCCAAGCCCACAAAGCTGAGCTTGTCCCGAAACAGCCGATGAACGAGTGCCATCAAAAGCAACGACAGCGCGCTGCCCACCGCGCTCATCAAACATGCGATCGGTCCACGAAACAGAGCAAAGGCTGCCTTGACGATTGCAACCCCCGCCGCGCAGGGTATCGATACACCGCAAAGGGCATACATCACGGTGATATTGGCAAGTCCTAACTTGGCACCCGGGATCGGCAACGGCGGTAACAATCCTTCGAGGATGGATAATACGACCGTTAATGCCGATAACAGAGCAGCCAGCATCAATCGAGTGGTACGGTTTTGCTTCATGCCGTCACCCCATCCACTTCAGCGGTACCGCCGACCACGCGCACACTCACGCCCGCCGGTACACACGCGGCGGTCTGCCCGTTTTTCGACAGCCAACCACTGTGCACACACACTTGATCGGGGCAATCGCTATGCGCCACACGCACGCAACCGCCGTCGATTTCGATTGACAAAACAATGCCATCATTGCCCTCAACCGTAAACGTCGTTTGCTGCGACAGCAAATACCGCTGTTCACCCTCAGGTGACACGATTATCGCCGCTTGACCCGCGGGACGAGGTCTCCAAATCTGAAGACAACACACCGCAGCTATGACCGCGGCAAGCAGGAGAACCACAAAATCGCCACGGCGAAACGTTAACCCGCTCATGCGTTCTCCTCCTTACACCACAGATATTATAATTATACTATTTTAGCTATCAAAAAACAAGAATTGTTATTATATTAACAAAGCAATTAGCAGCATTTCCCTTGCCTTTTGGTACGTTTCCTCAAACGTGTCAATCGGCAGTGGATTTTTACCCTTTCCGATCTCGATCGTGAATCCCGGTTTGCAGTATACGTCAATAAACCAATCCTTAAATCCCCCGTGCGAGGCAAGCCCACTCGGTGAAGCAATCGTATATCCGGATGCCGCCGCCATCACCGATGCCATCAGCTGCGAAGCGGGCGGCGTATGTTCGCCGTAATGCCAATAGATTTCTTCCCCCTGACTGTGCAATGCCACCACGTGACGGAACGACACGGCGTTGCACAAATTAACAAGCGCCTCCGTTTCCGGTTCACTCGTTGGATGCGGACCACCCCATTGCCGCGCCGACGGTCCCGTAATGCCGCTTTCGCGTTCTGCCTGTTGCAATTTGTACCAACCTGCGTTAAAATTATGATTGATATCCACGCCGCGTGCATTTGCTTGCCAACGTCCGTGAACATCACCGCCCGCGTCGCGCACAATATCCGCGTATTCACCGGCAGCGGACGATCCGTGCACCGCAATCTCGACTCCATCGGGGTTGACAAGCGGTACCCACACGATCTGCCGATCACGTAGCGCGCGGCGCACATTCCAACCGACAATCGGCACACCCGTACGGAGAGATTCACCAACCTCTTCACACAGCCGCAAGCAAATAAGCGCCGTCAACCATTCTTGACCATGAAACGCCGCTGTCACCAGCACGCGTTCGGGTCCATTGCCAAACATCAGGCAACGGATCGGACGCCCCAACACGCTGTGTCCGATCGGCGCACTGCTGAAAAAACGGTAACGTGCGCACAAACTGCCAATCAACTGACTTACCGCTCCGTGATCCGCTATCTGCGGTCGTGTTAAGCAATCCATTACCGCACCCCCCCTACTTTCCAACGTATGAAAAAGGAGTAACCGATATGAACTTATGTGAAAAAACCGTATCCCAAGACGTTCGCTTTCGCGGTCGCGTCATCAATTTGCGCGTGGATGATGCTCTTCTTCCCAATGGCAATCACGCCACACGCGAAGTGGTAGAGCATCCGGGCGGTGTGTGTATTGCCGCACTCACCGAACAAAACGAATTGTTATTTGTGCGTCAATTCCGCTATCCGTTTGGAGAAGTGCTATTGGAACTTCCTGCCGGTAAGCTCGATCGCGGCGGCGAGGACCCGCTCGAAGCCGGTAAACGCGAACTGCGCGAGGAAACGGGCGCTGTCGCTGACAAGTATCGCTCGCTCGGCAAGTTATACCCCTCCCCCGGTTTTTGCAACGAGATCATTTATTTGTATCTGGCAGAGGGCTTATCATTTGGTGAAAGCGATCCGGACGAAGACGAATTTTTGGAGTGCGAACGCATCCCGCTCGATCGCGCCGTGGAAATGGTGTTACAAAACGAGATAACGGATGCCAAAACACAAGTGGCCATTCTCAAAGTCGCCGCGTTGCTGTAAAAGCATATCCTTCAAATCTCTTTATCGATACAACTACAACAAAAAAGATGCGCGATATTTCGCGCATCTTTTTCTTTTTATCGGGATACCGTTATCTTGATATTACCCGTATCGGTATAAATCTCGCATTTTCCGCCGCTTGTCGTTTTGGGAACATCGACATCACCCGTATCGGTTTGGGCAATAAAGACTTTATCGGTAAGAAAACTACCCTTCACATCGCCTGTATCCGTTTTAACGAAAATCTCGGCGGCATCCGCGCCGTCAAACGCTACGTCACCCGTACTTCTCTCAACAGAAAACCGTTCGGTTGCAACAACGTTTTCAAACACGATATCGCCCGTACTCCCCTTTGACGTAACGCTTTGGCAAGTAACGTTGGACACCGTCACCTTACCTGTAGAAACCGAAAGTTCCAGCGTGCCGGCAGAGAGATCCTCTACGTCAATATCACCCGTGCTCGTTTTGATTTTAAGCGTATCGGCAACGGATGCCTCAAAATCAACGTCACCCGTGCTCAAGGAGATGTCAACGTTTTCAAAAGAAACGTCTTTCGGCACGTCGATATCGCCGGTGCTCTCCTCAATGTAAAGCGATGCGTATTCCGCCTGTGGCAGATAAACGGTTATCTTGGGGGTATCAAAGTTCAGACCGATATACCACACCGTCATCCGTTTTATGGTAAGTGCGCCGTTTTCGACCGTTACCGAATGTTTGGCTTTGGCCTCTTCGTGGCATTCCACTCTGCACTTGCCGTCACCCGAAAAAGCAAAATCAACGTCAGCCGTATCGGTATGTATCGAAAGACTGTCAAATGCCTCATCAATCTCGTAAATATTGGTTTCGTAACGTACTGTTGACAGTCTCCTGAAATCCCATTCAAGTTTTGTCATAACACCCGCAAAGAGGATGCCACCAAACAACACAAGAACGGCGGCTATCATAAGCCAACTTTTTGTTTTTGTTCTCATTTTGCCGCCTCCTTCTTGAACCATATTCCCAGTTTCTTCGTCAGTATCAATGTACCCTTTGTTGCGGCTTTGCACCCGTAAAACATAAAGATGGCAAGACCGGCACAGACGGCACCCGCAGCAAGCATTGCAAGTCCCGCAGCACCGTTACCGCCTGATGCGAAAAGCACACACGCCGCCACACCGCCAACAAAGCAAGCAAGGAGCGATGCAAAGACCGACCACAAGGAAATAAGGACAGCCCACCACGAAACGTAAAGTGCGAAAATCACGGCAATTGCAGCAATAGCCAAGGAAAGCCAAACAGGAGAGCCGAGAATCAAAAGAGTGATCTGTACCGCGCTCAACCGTTTTTTTGATTTGATTTTTCCCTTTGCGATCTTTGCAAGGGGCGTTTGCGCCACGGTTTGTTCCACAATTTCATCAACTGAACCGATCGATGAAATCGCTTCCATCTCGGAAAGACCGTCTTCCATACGATCGTCGATCATTTCGCCGTAAAACAACAGGCATTCCTCAACATCCTCTTGCGGCAATCCCGATAAACCCTTACGCAACTGCTCAAGGAATTCGTCTTTATGCATTGCCGTCACCCTCCTTTGCGACAAATTGATATATCGATAAAATCTCTTTCCACTCAACCTTAAACTCCTCAATACGCTTGAGTCCTTGATCGGTAATGTGATAATACTTTCGAAGTCTGCCGCCGTGTTCCGCGGTATGAACGGTCAGCATATCGGCGGTTTCCAAGCGTTTCAAAACGGTATACAGTGTCGATTCGGAAAGTTCAATATACGGCTTCATATCTTTGATGATCTTATATCCGTAAGAGTCTTCGTTCTTGATCGCCGCCAACACACAAACGTCTAAAAGCCCTCGCTTCAACTGAACGTCCATACGATACCCCCTTTTACGTAATACATCGTATCACGAAGTATTTAATGTGTCAATAGTTTTTTGTGAGCACTTTCCGTTTCCCTTCTACCTCCCCTACTTTTAACATAAATTGAAAGAGGGAGGCGATTGTATGTTGGATATCGTGATCGTAGGAATATACCTGCTGTTGCTTATCGGTATTGGTTTGCGCGGCGGACGCAACGTTAAAAACGCTGCTGATTTCACCGCATCCGATAAGCAATACGGCACCTTTGTGATCTTTGCCACGCTGTCCGCTTCCTTTATCGGCGGTGGGTATTCCTCCGGCAACGCTGCCGCGGCATTTGAACGCGGCATTGCAACAGCGCTGACTTTGTTCGGCTTTGGCATCGGTATGATTCTCATCGGTAAGTATTTGGTGCCGGGGGTACGGCATTTCCCAAACGCAAAAACTGTAGGCGGTGTTATCGGCGATGCCTACGGTCACGCTGCCCGCTGTGTAACAGGAATCTTTTCCTTCCTCTGCTGCGCCGGTGTGGTCGGCGCGCAGATGGAATCCATCGGCCTTGTCTTCCATTCGTTGCTTGGTGTATCATCCAAAATCGGCACGCTGATAGGATGCTTTGTGGTACTGATCTATACCACGTTTGGAGGGCTGGGCTCGGTCATTTTCGCGGATATGCTGCAATTTGTTCTGCTCGCAGTCGGTATGCCGCTGCTGCTTCTATTAAGTGTTATCAAAGGCGGCGGTGTCACCGTTCTCCTTGAGCGCCTACCTCCGGAATTGCTTTCACCCTTGAACGGGTTATCGCTTCCCGCGTTTCTTTCACTGTTTTTGTCGATGATGTGCGGTGAAGCGCTCGCCCCGCCGTATATGCAACGGCTACTGATCGGGAAAAGTCCGCGTTCCACCGCGCGCGGCACCATCTTCAGTGGCTTGTTCTCACTCCCGTTTTTCTTGGTTACCGCCGGGGTAGGTCTTGCCGCCCGCGCACTAAACGTTACCGATACCGCCGCTTGTGCGATGCCGGATCTGATTTTAGCGATTCTGCCGACGGGAGTGCGCGGTATATTGATGGCGGCTATGGTATCCATTATTTTGTCTGCTGCAGACGGTTTCTTAAACGGAGCGACGGTCAGTTTGGTATGCGATACCATTCTGCCACGCCGCCCTCACCTCTCCGATCGCGCACAGCTTCGTCTTTTACGCTGCGTCAATCTCGCAACCGGTACGGCTGCCGTTATCGTATCATTCTGCGTGCCGGATGTGTTCTCCATTTTACTGCTCGCATATTCGTTTTGGAGTCCCGTCATTTTGGTGCCGCTCGCCGCCGCATTGCTTGGTGTGCGATCAAGCAGCCGCACTTTTTTGTACAGTGCGCTGGCAGGTTTTTTGACCTGTCTTGTGTGGAACGTCTTTCTGTCAAAACCTTTCGGCGTGGACGGGTGTATCGTCGGCACACTCGCAAACCTTATGGTCTTTATACCGGTTAGGATACGCCGACCTCGGATAGTGGTATGGCTTCATCGATAAAGATATCTGCCTCGGCTATTGACTTTCATTTTGCCCAACTATATAATGACGTTGTAGAGGACACCAAAACCAATTTGGAGGAAATACTATGGAAATGAAAAAAGTGAAAGCCGCTATCGTTGGTTGCGGTATGATCAGCCACAAATATATCAACTCCATCCAGTCCCAGTTCAACGTACTGGACGTGGTCGCTTGCACCGACTTGGATGAAAAACGCATGAACGATATGGCGCAGACCTACGGCCTTAAGGCGATGACTTACGACGCTATTTTGGCGGATCCCGAAATTGAGATCATCTTAAACTTGACCAATCCCGGCGCCCACTATCCCATCACCAAACAAGCTCTGGAAGCCGGCAAACACGTCTATTCCGAAAAGATGATTGCCGTGGAATTGGAGCAAGGCAAGGAACTGGTGGAACTGGCAAAGAAAAACAACGTTCGTTTGGGCGTTGCACCCGACACCTTCCTCGGCGCCGCTATTCAAACCGCCCGCTACGTTGTTGATTCCGGTTTGATCGGAAAGCCTTTGAGTTTCGTCATCAGCGTCAGCCGTAACTACGGTATCTTCTCGGAAGTTCTGCCCCATCTGCGCAAGCGTGGCGGCAGCCTGCTGTTTGATATGGGCGGCTACTACCTCACCGCTATGGGCTCGATGTTCGGTCCCGTCCGTGAAGTGGCTGCCTTCACCGCCACCAACGAACCCAACCGTATCAACTACCGCGTAGACAACGACGGAAAGTACTTCGGTCAGGAATACGAAATGGAAGTCCCCAACATCTACACCGCCACTTTGAAGTACGAAAACGGCATTCTCGGTACCCTGCATATGAATTCCGACTGCATCTATACCGAAGCCCGTTTTCTCACCGTCTACGGCACCGACGGCATCCTCTATATGGATGATCCCAACTGTTTCGGTGGTGAGGTGCGCGTGAAGAAAGTCAGAGCTGACGAATTCGTCTTCCCCTTGACTCACGGCTACAAGGAAGAATCCCGCGGCATCGGCGCCGCCGAAATGGCATGGGCCATCCAACGAAATCGCCCCCACAGAGCTTCTATGGAAATGGCATTCAACATTTTTGAAACTGCCCACGCGGTGGAAACCTCTGCACAGACCGGTAAGGTAGTCAAACTGGAATCCACGTTTGAAAAACCCGAACCTCTGCCCACCGGCTACATTTCCTGCGGGCCTTTAAGTCCGATGGCTGAATCCGCACTGGCAAAATAAAAAACAAAAAAGAACCGGATGATTCCGGTTCTTTTTATTTTACCGTTTTAACGGTTTGGCATTCCAAATATTCTCGGCATAATCGCGAATCGAGCGATCAGACGAGAATTTACCGCTGCACGCAGTATTAAGCAATGCCATGCGACCCCACGCCTCGCGATCACGGTATACATCACCCGAACGCTTCTGCGCCGCACAGTACGCGTCGAAATCGCCGAGCACCATATACGGATCGTGATCGGCAAGCGAGCGTGCCACTTCGCCGTAAGTGTATCCACCAAAGCCTTTGTACATATATGCGATTGTGCGTGCGATACGCGGATCAGCCTTCTGATAATCCTGCGGACGATAACCGCGCCGCTGCAACGCTTTAACCTCTTGCTCGTTCATGCCGAAGATGAACATATTATCAGCGCCAACTTGCTCACAAATCTCCACGTTCGCGCCGTCCATCGTGCCGAGCGTGATCGCACCGTTCATCATCAGTTTCATATTGCCCGTACCGCTCGCCTCCGTTCCCGCCAAAGAAATCTGCTCGCTGATATCCGCCGCCGGCATCAGCAGTTCGGCCAACGTTACGCGATAATCCTCCAAATACACGACTTTCAACTTGTCACGCACCGTCGGATCCTTTTCAATCTCCTCGGATAGTTTACAGATGAAGCGGATGATCTCTTTAGCAAGAAAATACCCCGGTGCTGATTTCGCGCCGAAAATATAAGTGCGCGGCTGAATATCCAGCGACGGATTTTCTTTGAGTTCAAGATAGGTGTTCAAAATGTGCAACGCGTTAAGGTGTTGACGTTTATACTCATGCAGTCGCTTAACCTGCACGTCAAACAGTGAATCGGGATCTATCGAAATGCCGTTATGCCGCTTGATATAGTCCGCGAGCCGCACCTTGTTGCCGCGCTTAATGCGTAAAAACGCCTCACGCGCCGCCGTGTCGTTGGCAAGCGGCTTTAATTTTTCAAGCTCCGACGCGTCCAAGATAAATCCGTCGCCGATGTTATTCCGAATAAATGCCGTCAGCGCGGGGTTTGCCTGACACAACCAGCGGCGATGCGCAATACCGTTAGTGACGTTTTGGAACTTCTCGGGCATCACGGTGTAGGCATCGCGGAACACGGTTTCTTTTAAAATCTCACTGTGGATCTTCGCCACACCGTTAACCGCGTGAGATGTCGCTACGCACAGATTAGCCATCCTCACCACACCGTAACTGATGATCGCCATACGGCTGACCTTTTCAATATCCCCATCGGTTGCCTCCATCATCGCAGCACCAAACCGATTGTTGATCTCACACACGATCTGATGAATACGCGGCAGACGTTGACGGAACAGATCCTCGGGCCAACATTCCAAAGCCTCTTTCATAACGGTATGGTTGGTATACGCTACCGTGCGACAAACAATATCCCACGCACGTTCCCACGTGTAGCCACACTCGTCTAACATAATTCGCATCAGTTCGGGAATTGCGAGCGTTGGGTGCGTATCGTTAATGTGGATCGCCGCCATATCCGGCAGATTATCCAACGTACCGAATTGTTCCAGATGCCGCTGTACAATATCCTGCACCGACGCCGATGCCAAAAAGTATTGTTGCGACAATCGTAACGATTTACCTTCGCGGTGATTATCGGCAGGATACAATACCTGTGTGATGACTTCCGCCATCGCCTTTTGCTCCATGGCGCGCATATATTCACCTTGGTTAAACAGCGACATATCCATACCGGGTGCAGTGGCTTTCCACAAACGCAGCGTCGAGATCGCGTGACCATCCTTGCCGGCAACCATCATATCGTACGGCTGTGCGACAACTACCGTCGCATCGTCGTGCTCAACGCGATGAAAATCACGGTCCCACTGTTCGCGAACAGAGCCGTCAAACTTCACTTCTTTGGCAAGTTCGGGACGCGGCAGCAGCCAACATTCGCCACCCGGCAGCCAAAAGTCAGGCATTTCGCTCTGCCAACCATCCACTAGTTTTTGACGGAAAATGCCGCACTCATAGAGAAGCGAATACCCAATCGCAGGAATTGAAGCCGTTGCCAAGCCATCCAAAAAGCACGCCGCCAAACGACCGAGTCCCCCATTACCGAGTCCCGCATCGGGTTCCAATTTATATAACGACGCTAATTTCACGCCGTACTCGCCGAGGATCGACTCGGCGTCATCGGTCAGATCTAAATTGAAAAGGGTATTCTTTAGAGATCGCCCCATCAAGAATTCCATACAAAGATAGTAGACCTGTTTCACTTGTTGCTTATGCGCTTTGGAAATATACTTCACACGCGATGCTCGCATCCGATCACGCAAGACAAGCGCCAGCGCTTGATAAAAATGCTCGTTGGTCGCTTGCTCGGGTTCTACCGAAAACGCCGTCATCAGTTTCGCTGTCAAATCGTCTCGAAGGATCTCCCGTGAGTTCCTTGTTACCTTCTTTTCTTTTTTTGCAGCAGCCATAACGAAAACTCCTTTTTTCTCACGATAGCAGTGCTTGTTATCAGTATATACGACGACCACCCTCTTTGCAATAAATTATTCAATATAACCAATAAGACCCACTTATTTTCATTATTTTGGAAGTTTCTTTGTGCATTTTATACAAAAATCGACCTGTTTTTGATCGCGACATCGGCGTTGCTTGACACGCACTGCTACAATGCGTTAAAATAGAGGACAATATCCGCCAAAAACTGGGAGGAATGTTCCATGTCACAGCTCAACATCGTGTTGGTCGAGCCCGAAATTCCGCAAAACACCGGCAACATCAGCCGCACCTGTGCCGCCACCGGTAGCCGTCTGCATATTGTTAAGCCGATGGGATTTACCATTGACGATAAGAAACTCAAACGCGCGGGCTTAGATTATTGGCACTTGTTAGATATCACCTATTATGAGAATTTATCCGATTTCTTCGAGAAAAACAGCGGTCCTTTTTTCTATTTTACCACCAAAGGCACGCATATCTACTCTGACGTCGACTATCCCGACGGCGCCTATCTGGTCTTTGGCAAGGAAACCGCCGGTCTGCCGGAGGAACTCTTGCACGAGCATCCGGAATCCTGCGTTCGTCTGCCGATGCTGAATGACGACGCGGCACGATCACTGAATTTGTCCAACACCGTCGCGGTCGGTGTATACGAAGTCCTGCGGCAGTGGGGCTTCCCCGATTTACGTACCGCAGGACATTTAACAAAGTATTGATACAAACAAAAGAAGCCGCCCTTTTGGGCGGCTTCTCGTTTTTGGAAAGGGTGCACAAATTCGATGCCCTTTAGATTTTTGACCTATATGTTCGAA
>JAZQTM010000066.1:0-5003 GCA_045630765.1 Acutalibacteraceae bacterium
TTGAGTGCCAGGTTGCCGTCGTTGACAACAAAAAGCGACTCGGTTTCGTAGGTGCAACCGGGCTCCCACAAGATCTCGTCTTGCGCACGGTTATCCACCGTCTTAAACTCAATGATCTGACCTGCCATGGACACGTTTTGCTCATCCACCAGATCCACGTCCAAGATGCCGGATTGAATCACGTTACCGGCGCTCGTCACGTTGTCCGTAAACCAGGCAAACGTGCTGCCGACCAGCAAGGCAACGCATGCCAAGACGGCCAGTGCGCTGATAATCAACGCACGCTTGGTAGTTTTGTTTTTCATCACAATTCTCCTGTTCCTATCGTTTTTGCTATCAATCAGAAGGTGTAGTGATACACGCCAACCGTTTCATAGTTACCCGTTTCACAGTTAACGGAATAATGCCCGTAATGATCTTCGGGACACTCGCCTGCAGGATAGGTTTCGTACAAGCGGAGTTCCACCGTCATCGTCACACCCTGAACTTGATCGTTCAAGGAATACGCACCGCAGCGGAACACTTTGATCGACCTGCACAACTCGGTATAGTTGATTTCGGCAAACGCTTCAAGCAAGCGGAACGTCTGGTTGGCGGGAATACCGTCAATACCATCGGATTCGTCCACGTCGAATGCCTCAAAAGCAAACCAGCTCGTTGAGAAATCATCATACTGACCTGCCAACGCCGCCGAACCGGTCGGAACGTTTCCGTCAAACGTAACGGCAAAGTCAGCGTGCCAGTTGGCATACTTGCCGGCAGCTGCTTCTTCAGCGGTTTCAATCGCCGTAAAGATATAACCGGTCTCCAACGGTTTTGCCTCGCTGTCCGACAAACCTAAATTCGGCAACGTTGCCACGATCACGTCTTCAGGCGTCACGGCTGCCAACTCGGCAGGCGACATCATCTGCACGTTGGCAAGCGGCAACAAACCGAGCGTGGAGAAAGCAAAGGAATACAAGCTGAACGTCCGTGTTTCAAATTCCACCATACCGGTCAACGAGTCGTACGTAATCGCAATCGGGTCTTCCTCGTGGAACACCTGCACGTTCGTAAGACCTTTGCCGAGGAACATCCGCACGTTCACCGGCGAACCGGGAATCTGTCCGTCAACCTTAATATCGTAAGTGACGACCGTTTTACCGTTGCCGGCAAGAGCCACGATGTCACTGCCGGTAGAAGCAGGGTCCGCCGAAACGTCAACGTCGTCCTCTGCAAAGCCCGAAATAGTGAACGTGTTATTCTCATTCGTCCACTCGAACGTGCCGTCATTCTCGGGCTGTGTCGTACCGCTCATCGGCGGCAACTGGTAAACACCGTTTTGGAAGGTAGCCAACGTATCATAGTCGTTACCGAAACTGTCGCTCTCGGACGCAAGCTGACTTGCCTGCACCGTAACGTCAATGACAATATGCTTGTCTTGATACTCGTTGCCCGCTTCCTCTTTCATATGAACAGCCAACGCAAAGTAATCGCGAGCCAGTTCCGGATCGGCATTCGCTTTGATAGCACCGTTGGGTGCTGCCATCATGATACCGTCTTGAACATCTCCGGTTTGAGCAACCGATTTCAGCTGCTCCCAATCCTCTGCGATCATGTCGGCCTTTTTGACGTTGTCAAGTACCGCATATTCCAACGAACCGATCAAACCACCGTCTGTCACGTTCAGCAAGATGTTGTATTTCAGATCCAGCGTACCCGTGTTGGCGACAGCCAAGTAAACGATTTCGGTTTTGCCGGGCTCCCAAAGCACACCGTTTCCGGTCTCCTCCGAGAAAATATCACCCGTACCGTTTTTAATGGACGTGTACGTGCCGTCTTTATCCATCAACAGATCCACTGTCAAGACACCGGATACAATGCGGTTACCGGCGCTCGTCACGTTGTCCGTAAACCAGGCAAACGTGCTGCCAACCAGCATAGATACGCAGGCAAGCAGAGCAAGTGCACTCAAAAGCAGTGCGCGTTTCGTGCTTTTCGTTTTAGTCATACTGTATGACCTCCTTAGGTTAAATCGGTGCAAATGTGAAACTTCGCCCCATTCGCACCGATGAAAAGGGTTAAGTCTTTTTGAAGGGAGGATGCCGTACCGACGGCATCCTTCCCTCAGACGTCTGTTAGCTTTTTAAATTTTCAGTTTTGATAAAGCTGTAAAACAAAACTTTAGATTACGCAGCATCAATGCTCAGGCCAACCGTGTTGAAAGCTTCCCAAGCGGCAGTTTTACCCGCCGTGATGGTTGCCGGAACCACGTTCTCGGTCTGAACCGCCTGTGCCTTAATCGAAATGGTAAACTCGTTACCAAATGCGGCAGCTTCTTCACGGGTCATCTCTTTCGGAATCTCGATGCTATCAAATACGTTGATCGCATCGTCGGTTGCCTTAAGAACATCTTTGTAATACAAAACGTACACCAGATCGGAAGCGTTGGGGTTCTCACTGAGATTGTTGTAAATGTGATCCCATTTCGTGATGTCCAAGCCCTTGAAAATCTGAGCAGCGAGTGCTGCGGCAGCCGCATCGTTTTCCGTCGCCGGAAGCATGTTCAACCAAGCCGCTGCATCCGAAATCTTCACGACCACACGAACGTACTGATCGTAACGACCGGTATTCTTAACGAATACGTCCTTCTTCAGCGAATCGCCGGGAAGAATGCTTTCGTAAGTATGGCCGACTTCTTCTCTCTCGTTGCTTTCGGGATCGATTTCCCAAATATCGATCGAGAAGATTTTATCAGCGGTATCATCACCGGATTCGGCAATTTGGAATCTGTTGTCAACGGCATCGGAATCGCTGAACCATGCCAACGTTCCCAAAGATGCAATCGCAACCAAACACACGGCAAGTGCTGCAACAAACACTTTTTTCTTCGTCATTTTCATTTGTATTTCCTCCTTCCTCCAAAAAATGTGTTCACACTTCGTGCTTATTGGAATTCCATTTAACAAGCACGAATCGGAAACCGTTGTCAGTCGGACGACTTGTCGTCCATTTCTGCACGCAGTTGTGCAATCTCGGCTTTCAGCCGCTCGTTTTCGGCGGTCGTGTCATCGTTTTCCTCTTTTTTCTTCTCACCAAGCATGTCCGGCACGAAGACGAGAAAAATCAATACCACCCCAACCGCAATGGTAATATAAATACCCGGCGGATGCTGCACAAAATCCGATACGTATCCCAATTTCGGAATCGCAAACTGCGGCACACCGATCAAATTATTGAAATGCACCGATTCGCCGTCCTCAATCTCGTTGGCATCACCTTTGGTATAAAATCGTTGATTTTCGGTATCAATGCGCACCACACGGTGAGTTGCCACCACCAAGTCCTCGTTGAGAACAAACGTGATCGGATCACCCACACGCACCGTCTCGGGTGCTACCTTTTTGACATACAGCAGGTCGCCCACTTGATACGACGGTTCCATACTGCCCGAAATAACGGTATAGTACTCAAACCCAAACAAGCGGGACCCCATCAAAAAGACGGCGCACAGCACCATGAGCACCACCAAAGCGGTGGACACGATACTCCAAGTTTTTTTAAAGACGTTCATTTTTGAACACTTCTCCTTCTTTTGCCTTTCGGCAATCAAAAGGCACAACCCGTTGTTTGTACCCTTTGATTGCCGCCACCTGCAGGGAGATGAATACTCCGATTAAGGAGCTGGTTTATTATCCGTCAGGTGGCGGCAACGGCTAGGTTTATTTAAATGTACCGGCTTTCCGATTATTGTTTAACGACCTGATACCAAATCTCATCGCCAACAGTGACCTCTTTCAAGGTGCAACCCTCAGCAACTTTGATACGTTCGGCATTGAGATCGCTGGTCATAACGTCCGTCGTTCCGTTTTTGAGGAATTTCGGATACGATACGCCTTCGTGCAACACCATAACTACGTTTTGGCAACTCGTATCATGCGTATTAAAGGCATACACACTTTCGGCGTAATTGCCGCCGTAAACGTTGATGATCATAGAGGAATTGTTTACATAAACGGCACTTTCATTTCTCTCAAAAGCGTTAGTAATATACGTGCCGCCGTAAATGTTGACACTTCCGTTTGCCCATCCGTAAACGGGAATGGATTTGTTCCGTGTCGTAATACCGCCCTCGCCGACAATATCAATATTACTGTATTGAATCAGCAAAGCGGCGTTGGCATGCGCCTTGCCCTTCAGCAAAGCATCCGCCGTAACGGTAATGGTATGACCGTTGAGATCAAGAACACCCTTCACACCGTAAAAATGCAAAGGAGCGCCGTTGCCGTCCGTGTACATGAAAGCGGTATCGGCGTCGATCACAATATCGTTTACCAGCGTCAACACGACGTTTTCACGATACAACTTGTTGCCGGTTTCACCGGGAATCCGTTTCTTTGCTTCGGTTCGGATATTGCTCAATACGGCAATCAATTCCTCTGCCGTGCCAATCTTAGCAGTCAGCGTGTCACAAACGGAAACTTCGCAAAAATGCGCGGTTTCATAAGAAATCTTGCCGTCGGCATCCACCGTTGCCGTGGCAACGTATTCGCCGTCGTGGTGGATATGTACACGTTCACCGGGCGTAAAATTCTGCACAGGCAACGTTACCGCAATGGGTTCGGTATTGCCCAACGCTTCCAGATCAACTTTTTGTCCATCCTGGTCAACAATCTCAACAGAATCGAATACCACGGCACTGTTATTGGTATCGATTCTTGCATCGGTGTAAACCAACTGGATTTTTTCAATTTCATCAGGAAGATCGTTCAACAAGGCAGAGGGAAGATTAACCTTCATATCCCCCGCTCCCAACTCCATCGGTTCCACGGCATTGTCGGGAATCGACTGAAACTCGGAAACGTTGGGATAGGTAGCGTTAACGTCATACTCTTTGCCAAAAGAGTCAAGCTCTTTCGTGTACTGGGTAGCCGTAAGCACAATGGAGATACCGCTCACGGTCAAGTCCTGATACTCGTTACCGGCATCCTCGTCCATGTGACCTTGGATAACGATCGCACCCG
>JAZQTM010000067.1:0-11788 GCA_045630765.1 Acutalibacteraceae bacterium
GGTCAGCGTCATATCGGCGGCACCCTTGGCAACGTCGGTGCCCGTGATACCCATCGCACAACCGATATCGGCGGCTTTCAGTGCGGGTGCATCGTTAACACCGTCACCGGTCATGGATACGACTTGACCCTTGCGCTGCCACGCTTTAACGATGCGGATCTTGTTTTCGGGGGATACACGTGCGTACACGGCGATACTTTCAACCTGTGCGTCCAGCTCGTCATCGGTCATTGCATCCAGTTCAGCACCCGTGATGGCGCGATCACCTTCACCGAGAATACCAAGCTCACGTGCGATGGCGGAGGCGGTGACAACGTGGTCGCCGGTAATCATAACGGGTTTGATACCTGCTTTGCGGCAGATAGCAACCGCTTCTTTGGCTTCAGGACGCGGCGGGTCGATCATACCGACCAAACCCATAAAGGTCAGTCCGCTTTCCAGTTCTTCCGAAGTCGGTTGTGCGGGAACGGTGTCAATTTCCTTATATGCCACAGCGAGTACGCGGAGCGCGTCCTCACTCATGGATTCGGTCATCTGTTTGGCGGTTTCCATATCACCCGCGACGCAACGCGGTACCATCATATCGAAAGCGCCCTTGACGATGACGATATTTTTTCCGTCGATCTGATTGACGGTCGTCATCAGTTTACGGTCGGAATCAAACGGGATCTCCGCCAAACGCGGATAGGATTTGTTAAGAGTATCTTTCGGCAAGCCGTTTTTATGTGCAGCGAGAACGATAGCGGTTTCGGTGGGATCGCCGATATGCTGTTCGGAGCCGTCCTCACTGAATACGACCGAGCCGTCACAGCACAGCGTGCCGTAGGTGAGTAACTTTTTGATAGCATCGGTGTTGTCGGCGCTGATCGCTTCTACATCGGCGGCGCCGTCAACGTACGCCTTTACAAGCGTCATACGGTTTTGTGTGAGGGTACCGGTCTTATCCGAGCAAATGACCGATGCGCTGCCCAAGGTTTCCACGGCGGGCAGACGACGGATCAATGCGTTGCGTTTTACCATGCGTTGAACACCGATCGACAAGACGATCGTAACGATGGCCGGTAAGCCTTCGGGAATAGCGGATACCGCCAGTGATACGGCGACCATAAACATATCCAACGGGTTTTGACCGTTGAGCAAACCAATAGCAAATACGATCGCACAAGCGCCGAGTGCCACAAAGCCCAAATACTTACCGAGCTGTGCTAGTTTTTCCTGCAAGGGAGTTTGACCTTCTTCTTCGCTGTCAAGAAGGTTTGCGATCTTACCCATTTCGGTATCCATACCGGTGGCGGTGACGATCGCCGTACCGGTACCGTAGGTGACGCTGCAGCCCGAGAATACCATATTGGTGCGGTCGCCGAGCGGCGCATTTTCATCCACGATTGCTTCGGCATCCTTTTCCGACGGCACGGATTCACCGGTCAATGCGGCTTCTTCCGATTTTAAGCCCGCACTGTGCAACAAACGCGCGTCAGCCGGAATAAAATCACCGGCTTCCAAACGAATGATGTCACCGGGCACCAGTTCGGCGGCGTCTATGACACATTCTACGCCGTTGCGAATGACGCGCGCGTGCGGTGCCGACATACTTTTAAGCGCATCCAGCGCTTTTTCTGCTTTGCTTTCCTGCATCACGCCCATCACGGCATTTAAAATAACGATAAGCACGATCAAACCGGGTTCAAACAATTCGCCCCAGTGACCGGTCTTGATTCCTTCGGAAACAGCGATGACTGCCGAGATGATCGCCGCCAAAATCAGAATGATGATCATAACGTCTTTGAACTGATCAAAGAAACGCTGTGCCATCGTTTTTTTCTTCTTTTCCTGCAGCCTGTTCGGTCCGTGCTTCGCTTGAAGCTCGGCAACTTGGTCGGTGGTCAGACCCGTTTCCATATTGGAAGAGAAGAGGCCTAATACCTCGCCTTTGGTTTGGTTGTGTGCTGTCAATGCAGATACCTCCTTAACGAAATAAACGTTATTGTGAGTGACTGTATAATAGAATACCATAACTTTCCGAATTTTGCATCATTTTTATAAAAAAATCTTTTAAAAAAGCAAGAAAACTTCTTGCAAAATTATAAAATATCTGTCAGTATATAGTATAAGGGGAAGAATGCGTATGATATGCAGAAAATCTGCTCCGAAGGAGGAAATGTATGAAAGAAACGGCATTTCTCACCAGTGCAGTTGCAAAAAAACTGTATCGCACCGCCAAAACGCTTCCTATCGTAGATTATCATTGTCACCTTTCTCCAAAGGAGATCTACGAGGATCACCCGTTTGATAACATCGGTGAAATTTGGCTTTCCGGTGACCATTATAAATGGCGTTTGATGCGCACCGCGGGAATTGATGAAGCCTATATAACCGGCAAAGAAACGACCTATAAGGAAAAATTCCTGAAATATGCCGAGGCTCTTGAGTTTGCTGCCGGTCATCCGTTGTATCATTGGTCACACATGGAGTTGGCAGGATATTTCGGTATCTATACACCGCTTAACAAAGTAAGCGCCGAGGCGATTTGGAATATAGCGAATGCGTATATCGCAAAAACA
The DNA here is from genome assembly GCA_045630765.1 of Acutalibacteraceae bacterium. GTDB lineage: Bacteria > Bacillota > Clostridia > Oscillospirales > Acutalibacteraceae > RGIG3009. Next base: position 2,562 of record JAZQTM010000067.1, read on the forward strand.
GCGATGTCTCCGCGCAAATTGATTGCACAATCGAATGTGGAGATTATTTGCACGACCGACGACATTATCGATGACCTGTCGTGGCACGAAAAGATTGCCGCAGACGCGACCTTCACCACACAGGTGTTACCCTCGTTCCGCACGGATAATGTGATGCTGATGCGCCGAGAGGGGTATGCGGACTATATTCAAACGCTCAGCGACGTGAGTGGCGTGGAGGTCACCGACCTTGCTACACTGAAAGCGGCGATCGCGAATCGGTTGGATTATTTTGCGGCACACGGTTGTCGTTGCAGTGACGTGGGGATCCCCACCTTCCCGAACCGTATCGCCGAGGACGACGAAAGTGATGCAGCTTTCCGTTCGGTGCTTGCCGGAAAAGCCATCAGCGATGAGGAGTACAACGGTCTTATCGGTAATCTGTACGTCTACGTTAACGGGTTATATAAAGAAAAAAATATGGTATCTCAGTGGCACTTGGCGGTAGTACGTAACGCCAATTCTGTTCTTGCCGACAAACTTGGCGCCGATTGCGGCGTGGATTGCGTCGGTAACACGGTGGACGGCAATGCGCTTGTCCGTGTGTTAGATGCGATCAACGTCAAAACCGGTCTTCCCAAGGTTGTGATCTACACACTTAACGAGGCAAACATCGCACAGATCGCTTGTATCACGGCGGCTTTCCCGAACGTTCGCGCCGGTGCGGCGTGGTGGTTCTGCGATCATAAGCGCGGCATTGAGGACGAGATCAAAACGATTTCGGAGAACGCCTCTCTCGGCAGTTTCTATGGAATGCTGACCGATTCGCGCAGCTTTTTGTCGTATGCCCGCCACGATTATTTCCGCCAGATTCTTTGTAATCTGATCGGCGAATGGGTGCGGAGCGGGGAATACGACGGCGCATCCGCCAAAACTCTTGTTACCAAAATTTGTTATACGAATATTAAGGAGGCACTCACATGAAACAACTCATTGAACAAATCCAACAAACGACTGTTATTCCGGTTATTAAGATTGATAACGTCGAGGACGCGTTGCCGTTGGCAGAGGCACTGAAGAAGGGCGGTTTGTGTGCTGCGGAAATCACGTTCCGCACCGATGCTGCTGAAGAATCCATCCGTCGCATTGCCAAGGCGTATCCCGATTTCTTGATCGCTGCCGGTACGGTGCTTACCTGCGAACAGGCGGATAAAGCGATGGCGGCAGGTGCTTCCTTTATCGTCAGTCCCGGTACTAATCCCGAAGTTGTCAAGCATTGCAACGAAAAAGGGTATCCCGTGATTCCGGGTGTCTGCACTCCCAGTGAAGTTGAGATGGCGATGTCGCTTGGACTGACCTATCTTAAATTCTTCCCCGCGGAAGCTGCAGGCGGCGTCAAGATGATCAAGGCGATGGCGGCACCGTATACCAAGGTGAAATTTATGCCGACCGGTGGTATCGGTGTGAAAAATCTTGCCGAGTATCTTAACTGCAAAGCCGTTTTTGCGTGTGGTGGCAGCTGGATGGTTCCGTCCGACAAAATTGCCGACGGAAAATTTGATGAAATTGAAGCACTCACTCGTGAGGCAGTACAATTAGTAAAGGAGATCAAACAATGAGCAGAGTTGTTACGTTTGGCGAACTGATGCTTCGTCTTGCCCCCAATGGTTACTATCGTTTCTTCCAAAACGATCAAATGCAGGCTACTTTCGGCGGCGGCGAAGCCAATGTCGCGGTATCGCTTGCCAATTACGGATTAGACAGTGTTTACGTCACGAAGCTGCCGAAACACGCCATCGGTCAGGCGGCGGTGGATTCTCTGCGTTATTTTGGCGTAGATACCTCCAAAGTCGTGCGCGGTGGTGAGCGCGTAGGTATCTATTATCTTGAGAAAGGCGCTTCACAGCGCGGTTCCGTATGTATCTATGATCGCAAGTATTCTGCGATTCAGATGGCACAGCCCGAGGATTTTGATTGGGATAACATTTTTGAGGGTGCCGATTGGTTCCATTTCACCGGCATCACGCCCGCGCTTGGCCCGAATCTGGTCGAGATCTGCAAGGAGGCTTGCAAAGCCGCAAAGGCGAGAGGCGTTAAAATTTCTTGCGACTTAAACTATCGCGGTAAGCTGTGGACGCGTGACGAAGCGCGCGCGGCGATGACCGAACTTTGCCAATATGTTGATGTTTGCATTTCTAACGAAGAAGATGCCAAGGATGTTTTCGGTATTGAAGCGGAAGGCACCGATATTTACGGTGGCAAACTCAATCACGACGGTTACAAATCGGTTGCGAAACAACTTGCTGACAAGTTTGGTTTTGAAAAAGTGGCGATCACGCTGCGCACCTCGATCTCTGCCAGTGACAACGATTGGGCGGGTATGCTGTATGACGGGGAGGACTATCATTTCTCCAAGTCGTACCATCTGCATATCGTTGACCGCGTCGGCGGCGGTGACTCGTTTGGTGGCGGATTGATCTATGCGTTGCTGTCCGGTAAATCTTCTAAAGAAGCGATTGAATTTGCCGTTGCGGCGTCTGCGCTCAAGCACTCGGTAGAGGGTGACTACAACCGCGTATCCGTCAGCGAAGTCGAAAAACTCGCCGGCGGCGACGGCTCCGGTCGCGTACAGCGCTGATTTTAGGGAGGTTTTGGTATGAAACTGTCTTTTCGCTGGTATGGAGAAAGCGATCCGATCTCTTTGCAGTACATTCGACAGATTCCTAACATGCGATCCGTTGTGAGTGCTGTGTACGATGTTAAGCCCGGTGAAGTATGGCCGGAAGAAAGTCTTGCGCGTATGAAACAGCAGGTAGAAGAAAACGGTATGCTGTTCGATATTGTGGAATCCGTTCCGGTACCGGAAGAGATCAAACTCGGTGCACCGAATGCCGACGAGTTGATCGAGGTATATTGCGAGAATATTCGCCGTTGTGCAAAATACGGGATCAAATGCATCACCTATAATTTTATGCCGGTCTTTGACTGGACACGTACGCAGTTGGATAAAGTGGCTGCGGACGGTTCCACCAGCTTGGTGATGTATTGGGATCAAATGCGTGATCTGGACCCGCTCAAAGACGATATTCATCTGCCCGGTTGGGATTCAAGTTATACACAAGCAGAAGTTCGAGAGCTTATCAGCGCTTATGGTAAACTCGGTGAAGAAGGCTTGTGGCGTAATCTGGAAACGTTCTTAAAACGGATCATCCCGGTAGCGGAAGAGGTTGGCGTGCGTATGGCGATCCATCCCGACGATCCGCCGTACCCGATCTTTGGTATTCCGCGTATCATCACTTGTGAAGCGAATTTAGATCGTTTGCTTGCCATTGTGGACAGCCCTGCCAACAGTTTGTGCCTTTGCACCGGTTCGCTTGGTTGTGCCAAGTTCAATGATATCCCCAAAATGGTGCGTAAATATAGTGCAATGGATCGCATTGCGTTTATGCATATCCGTCAGGTCACTTTGATGGATGACGGTAGCTTTGAGGAAAGCGGACATCTGTCGAGCTGCGGTAGTCTGGATATGTACGAAATTGTTAAGGCCTTGGTGGAAACCGGCTTTGACGGTTACGTCCGTCCCGACCACGGCCGTATGATTTGGGGTGAAACGGGCAAGCCCGGTTACGGTCTGTACGATCGTGCTTTGGGTGCCGCCTATATCAACGGTTTGTTCGAAGCCTGTGAAAAAGCGGAGGGAAAGTAAATGAGTAACGTATTGAACACTGATTTAACCGGTAAAGTGGCAGTTGTCACAGGTGCCGGCGGCGTCTTGTGCTCCGCCTTTGCCAAAACGTTGGCGCGTGCGGGTGCCAAGGTCGCGTTGCTGGATATTAACGTAGAAGCAGCGAAAGCCTTTGCTGACGAGATCGTCGCTGAGGGCGGCGTTGCCAAAGTATTTTCCTGTAACGTACTGGATAAGGATATCTGCTACGCCGTTGCCGACGAGGTCGAAAAAGAACTCGGTAAATGCGACATTTTAGTTAACGGTGCAGGCGGTAACAACCCCAAGGCAACTACCGACAAAGAGTATTTTGAACTCGGCGACATTGATGCCGATACCAAAAGTTTCTTTGATCTGGACGCTGCGGGCGTGGGCTTTGTCTTCAATTTAAACTTCCTCGGCACATTGTTGCCGACGCAGGCATTCGCACGTCAGATGGTGGGGAGAGAGGGCTGTAATATTCTGAATATTTCGAGTATGAATGCCTATACGCCTTTGACGAAGATTCCCGCGTATTCCGGCGCGAAAGCCGCTATTTCCAACTTTACGCAGTGGTTAGCGGTGCATTTCAGCCGTGTGGGAATTCGTGTCAATGCGATCGCTCCCGGTTTCTTTTCCACCAAGCAGAATGCAAAGCTTCTGTTCAATGATGACGGCACACCCACGGCACGTACCGGCAAGATTTTGGCGGCAACGCCGATGGGACGTTTCGGTGAATCCGATGAATTGGATGGCGCGCTTTTGTTCTTGCTGAACAACAAAGCGGCAAGTTTCATCACCGGTGTCGTGTTACCGGTTGACGGCGGTTTCTCCGCTTATTCCGGCGTATAATTTTCCGCATATAAAAACGCGGCAGAGCATTTTGCTCTGCCGCGTTTTGTTATTCTCAATTACTCGGTTCGAAGTGCGACAACGGGGTCTTTGCGAGCCGCCACGCGGGAGGGAATAAGTCCCGCAATGAGTGTCAGTACAATGCTGATAACCACAAGCAGGACCGCGCCGTCTATCGGCAACTTGGCAACGTTGGCAATACCCGTCAACGGATAAATGATGGCGTTGGCTGCGAGTACCAGCAGCAGGGTGACCCCGATGCCGATTGCACCCGCCGTGAAACCGACGATCATGGTTTCGGCATTGAATACGCGAGAAATATCTTTCTTGGAAGCACCCATCGCACGTAAAATGCCGATCTCTTTGGTGCGTTCCAAAACGGAAATATAGGTGATGATACCGATCATTATGGAGGAAACCACCAGCGAGATTGCTACAAACGCAATGAGAATAATGGTGATAGCGTTAATAATGGTGGTTACTGACGACATCATTAACCCGATGTAATCGGTGTAATTGATCGCATCCGATTCATCAGCACCTTCATTGTATTGCGTAATGTAGGATTCAATTTCTTCTTTAGCTTCAAAGTCCTTCGGATAAATGTTGATGCCGCTCGGCTTTTTAAGATCTGCGACACCAAACGCCAAAAGATTTCCGTCGTACGTCGCATCCGAGGATTGATTCATCGATTTTGCAAACATTGCACAAATTTGTTCCTCGGTCATACCTTGCATCTGCATTTGCTGCAAGGAAGCGCCCATAGCCGCTTGCTCCTCTGCGGGGAGTGTAGCCATATAGGCTTGAATATCTGCCATCGTAATGGTTTTTTCTTCACCGTTATCAAACGGAAGACCGGTCAGCACGTCGGTGTCGGAATTATCTTTCTGTGCCTTGACAAGGTCGCTTTTATTCACTTCATTTACCAGATAGCGCATCAGATCGGCGCGATACCCGATCGTGCCACCCGTCTGCGATACTGACGCATTTTCGGACGGGCGCAAAATACCAACGACTTTGAGTTCGGTTGCATTTTCTAACTTGCGACGAAGATATACGTCGTCATCCGAATGGTCTACCCAGTTTCCTTTGTTGTCTTTTTCGTAATAGTCCGTATTGACGAGCAACTTAAAGCGGAGCGCCAAAATCTCGTCGTAGCTGTAATTGGTGATTTCCTGCGTGGGAATCTCCTCGCCTTTTGTCGCGGCTTCAAACATAGCTTTCAGATCGGCAGCGTCTAAAATGCCGAGGGCATACAGCGTGTAATCGCTGACCTCGTTGTTTTCGTCCACCATCAGTACGATCTCATCATACGACGAGGGCATTTTACCGGCAACCACATCGTACTGCGTTTTGAGTAACTCCTCGTTTTCGAGCAGTTCCTGCCAGACGTTTCCGCTGGACATCTGTGCCATCGGCGAGCCTGCCATAATCGAACCCTCTTGGTTCATCGGAGACATAGGCATTCCCATCTTGTCAAAAACTTGAGCGGGGTTTACTTGATAAATACCGTCACTCGTGTCTGCTTTGTAGACGTTCATTGTGGTAGAATAGGTGTACTGGATCGCGCTGGAAAGAGCGGCGATGGGGTTGTCGGTTTCCTCTAAATACTCTTTGAACGCCTCTAAGTTGTTGGTGGTTACACCGGTCAACGTGCTTTCGATCATATCCGTCATAATGTTGTTGGAATAGATCTGATCCAACTCGTGTTCTTCACGATTTTCGGTGTTGCCCATCATATTGGTGATCATATCGCCAATATCCACGGTGGATTCCTGCAGAGAGATCGGATAACTGGACAGAGTATCCTCCTCAACCTTGGCGATGTATTGATTCAAACCGCTTGACAGCGCCAAAATCAATGCAATACCGATAATGCCGATACTGCCCGCAAAGGACGTCATAAACGTGCGACCTTTTTTGGTCAGCAGGTTGTTCAGCGATAAAGATAATGCGGTGAAGAACGACATCGACGGTTTGCGCATTTTTTTGTGGGTTTTCGGCTGTTCTTTCACTTCTTCCGGCTCATACGGAGCGGTATCACTCACAATGCGACCGTCCAACAGACGAATAGTACGCGTGGCGTACTGCTCGGCAAGGTCGGGGTTGTGGGTGACCATAATGATGAGCTTATCCTTGGCGATCTCTTTAAGGATCTCCATAATTTGCAGACTGGTTTCGCTGTCCAAAGCGCCTGTCGGCTCATCTGCGAGCAAAATGTCAGGATTGTTGACGAGCGCTCGAGCAATTGCTACGCGCTGCATCTGGCCGCCCGACATTTGATTCGGTTTCTTTTTCAGTTGATCGCCCAAACCGACGCGTTCCAACGCTTCCTTGGCGCGTGCCCGTCGCTCGGCGCGGCTGACACCGGTCAACGTCAGCGAAAGTTCCACGTTCGACAGTACCGTTTGATGGGGAATGAGGTTATAGCTTTGAAAAACAAACCCTACCGAATGATTACGATAAGCATCCCAATCTGATGATTTGTACTGCTTGGTAGATACGTCGTTGATGATCAAATCACCACTGGTGTATTGATCTAAGCCGCCGATGATGTTAAGTAAGGTCGTTTTACCGCAACCCGATGGGCCGAGAATCGCTACAAATTCATTTTCGCGAAACGAGGTGGACACACCTTTCAGCGCTTGCACGCGTTCTTCACCGATGCGATATTCTTTTACGATATCTTGCAATTTCAGCATATACGGTTCCTCCTAACCGGAAAATCAAGCCCATTATAACACAAACATATGAATGTTGTGTAAACGAAAATAAAAAAGATTTAAAAGCACCGCATATAAGCGGTGCTTTTTATGTTACTCAATCACATAAAATTCATTTTCGCAATATTGTTCCGCACTGATGGTTTCGGGGGTGTACATTTGAAGGGATGTCGGGGTTTTTCCGTTGCGCCCCCATTGTCCGTCCGCATATTGCACAAATGTGTTGTTTCGGTACACAGGGGCATCACTCTCGTTTTTACAACCGGAGTGAATCATCATGTTTTTTGAACGGATAAAAACATTATTTTCGATGATAAAATCACCTTTCAGGGGGTTCATGTGGTCCCAACCTTTGATATGAGCTGTACCTGTTGCGTCGGGGCGCTGCTCGCACAATCCGTACCCTGCATCCATTAAAATATTGTTTTCAACATGCAGGTTTGACATATAGCGCGTGGGATCGCTTCCTTCTACGGGTGCGCCAAGATAATACTCAATGGACCATTCACATTTTTCAATCAAATTGTTGGTGTAATAGACGCCGTCCATGATGATATCCATATCACCATCTTTGCGTTGGTTGGTGAGACCTGTGTCATAGCATTGATATACCCAATTGTTATCGCACACAAAATCGCGGCAACCGCCGTAGATCTCTACACCATTGCCATAGCGATAAGCGGCACCGGCCTTGGTATACCCCATAACACTGCCGCCGATCCAGCCGATTTCACAGTTTTGAACATGAAGGTTATCAACGGTTCCTGCGTTCACTCCGAAATTGCTGTATTTTAGGCATAAATTGTCCACGGTGACATCATTGTTTCTACTCACTTTGATGATAGCACCCAGCATAATGAATTCTATGCTGTTCCATAGTGTGGCGGGATTTCCTTTGTCGCAGTACAGATACACGTATCCGGGATTTTCGAGGTTGAGGTTTTTTAAGTGCCGTTCGCCCAAATCGTGAACAAACTCGTAGTTCTTTTCCAAACTTGTATAACCGTTCCATATCCGCCGGCTGACGCGCTCGACGGTCTGTTCACCACTGTAATCCATCAGCATTTTGATGCTGTGTTCCTCGCCGTGATTCATCACAACCGCACCAATATCCCCGTTGAAGGTTTCGGAATACCGCCAAATATGCTTGGCGACCTCCTCCCAGTAACCATCGACAGCGCCGTCATAGGGGGAACCGTGCAATTCGGGCTTCGGGCCTTCCCCGTAAGCGGTGTAGGTTACGCCGGGGCAAGCGTTAAATTGCCCTCGCCAAACCCCTCCACGTTCAAAGCACACGTAGCAGCCGTAAGGGAGTTGTTGCTCTTTCAACTTATTAATGGTTTTCCAAGCGGCTGCGGGAGATAGGCCGTCATTGTTATCGCTGCCGTTTGGAGAGAGATAATAGACGGTACTGCCTGCAGGGATTTCCATATTCGGGGTGTTTAAGATCTTCTCACGCAGCGCGTCGGCTTTTGCGTATAAATCTTGTAGTTTTTTATCGGTGATGACTTGCATGACAATCACTCCTCTATTTTTTGATCAGGTAAAACTCGTTTTCGACGAATTCTTGAGCATTTGCCACCTCGTCGGCGTACATTTCAAGCGTGGTTGGGGTGCCACCATGGCGCCCCCACTGTCCGCTTTCATCTTGTACGAAAATGTTATTTCTGTAGATGGGAGCATCTTCTTTGTTTTCACAACCGGTATGGATCATCATCTTCGTTGATCGCAACAAGGTGTTTCCTTCGATGATAAAGTCACCTTTCAGTGGATTCTTATGATCCCAGCCCTTGATGTGCGCGGTGCCGGACGTATCGGGACGCTGGTTGCCGAAGCCGTATCCTGCGTCCAGTAGTATGTTATTTTGGATGTGGAAGTTTGCCATATACCGTGTGGCATTAGAGCCTTCGTCCGGTGCTCCCAAGAAGTATTCAATACTCCAGTTACATTTTTCGACGAGATTGTTTGTG
>JAZQTM010000068.1:0-12134 GCA_045630765.1 Acutalibacteraceae bacterium
AACTCATCTTGTATATACATTTTAATTCATTGTTTTTGAAAACACCAATGTGCCGATTTGATAGGCTAGAAATATATGTGTGGTTGTTGGTTTTCTTTGGCTTGATTTCTCGAATCCGTTAGGAACAACCGTACCAGAAAAAAGTCCTGTTCGAAAGAACAGGACTTTTTTCAATGATGTTTGCCTTCGGCAAATGATGTCGTTTCACTAATGATGCCGCTGACGCTAATGATGTCGGCTTCGCCTAATGTTTTGCGGCAAACATCGCATCATTGCGAATGAAATGAGCAACATCATATTTGCGAAGCAAATGCATCATATCGCCGCAGGCGATGCATCATTGAATTGTTCTGAATTTTATGCTATAATACACATAAAGGTCGGTGACGATATGAAAAATAAATCTAAAGTTATAATTTTATATATTATACAAGCTCTTCCAATTCCATTTTCTTTGGTTTCGATAATTGGAACTATAATTTCATTAGCGAACATCGGTATGGCTGAGTCTGTTTTTCAGGCTATTGTTTCTATTCTTGCTATGGTATTAGCAGGTACATACATTATTACTTATATTATTTCTTTGATAATCACATCAACAAAGAAAAAAATTAAATTTTATAGTTTTCTTCCTGCTGTTCATATGATTGTTGCGATAGCGTTTTTTGTTTTATGGAGTAATCTATAATTACTTATGAAAAGTGATAATTCTCTGTTTTCAGGCACATTTATTTCGTGTCATTAAGTTCAAACGATGTGGCTACGCCAACGATGTTGCTTGCGCCGAACGATTCCGCCATCCTCATCGAGGAACTGAAAAAACGCGTCGACGCCGTCAACCTGTGGGACAAATAAACAACACCCGCCCGTAGCACTTATGCTGCGGGCGGTCTTTATTTGTCAACCGTTCTCAATTTCTCCTTGTCCGCTATCTGCCGATATGATATACTGGATACAACTAGAAATTTTGTCAAAAGATGAGAATTTCGGCGCATTTTCCCGTCCAATGGTTGAGGGCGAAGGAAGGGACATACTGTGGATATTGGAACAACTGCATATCGCCGTTTTCTCGACGGCGATGACGATGGCTTAACGGTCATTATTCAGCACTATAAAGACGGGTTAATCCTGTACGTCAACAAGTACGTCAACAACGTGTACGTGGCGGAAGATCTGACACAGGAAACCTTTTTTAAGCTTGCCGTGAAAAAGCCGAAATTCAGAGAGGACAGCTCGTTTAAGACGTGGCTGTATGCGATCGCAAGAAACCTTGCGATCGACCATTTGCGACATCATTCGAAGAGTGCCACGCTATCGGTAGAGGAGATGTCCGCCTACTTAAAAGACGAAACGGATCTCGAAAACCTTTACATCGACAGCGAACAAAAACGGCTGCTGCACAAAACCATACGCACCTTAAAAGCGGAATACCAACAAGTGCTGTGGCTCGTTTACTTTGAATCCTTTTCAACCGACGAAGTCGCACGGGTGATGCACAAATCCAAAAAACAAGTCGGTAATCTGATTTTCAGAGCGAAGCTTTCTCTTAAATCAGCACTTGAGAAAGGGGGATTGGCGTATGAAAAGCTATAAAGAAATGGCCGACACCGTTTTAAAGCGCCGCGACGAGTACCTTGAAAAACGAACGGTAAGAACGCAATCCATCGTCGTTTGCGTCGTGTCGGCGCTTTTCATCGGTGCAATGCTGTTCCTCGGCTCCGCGCTGTTGAAAAACGGCACGGGTATTTCGGTGGACACCCCCTCGAACACGCCCCACGGAAGTACGTCTCCCCTCACCCCGCCCGTTTCACAACCGTCCACCGGCTACAGCAACGATACGCCTCCCGCAAGCGAGCCGTCAACCTCCTCAAGCGGCACCAACGACAAGTCCGCGGGCAAGACCTCCTCGACCGACAGTTCCGGTAAAAACACTTCCGACACGACGGTAATGACCAATACGACCGTCCCCAAAAACATCGATAACGGCGTGTTGGAAAAAGCGACCTCCGAAAAAATGAGCGTGCCCGAAAATATGAAATGGTTAGGCACGAACGACGCCACGGAAGAAAACAATGCCGCGACAATGAACGCCACGGTCGTGCTGTATCAGCTCGACGGCGCCGTGATCAATTGGACGACCGAAGACGATCTGACCTACGTCATCACGGCCGGCAACAACCGCTTGGTCGTTATCGATTCCAAAACAATGGTGCCGCTGTGTAACGTCCCCCTTGCCGGAAAACCGGCAGAACTCAATCTCATCGGCAATGCCATTTATATTTCCCTGCCCGACTTGTGCCGCATCGACGTGTTTTCAAAAACGACCTATGCGAAGACTTCGTCGCTGTATTTTGAGCACGAGGTATCCTCTTTTTGCATTGACGGCAATTACGTCTATTACTCGGAGCACGACCAGCATTGTGCCGTATACCGAATGAATACCGCCACCAACGAGCTAGTAACGATCCACTCCGACAGAGGTTCCCTGTTCTATCAGCCGAAGCTGTACTTGAACAAGCAGGATAACCTGCTGTACGTCGGCGAAACGGGTACGACCGGCAGTGCGTTGTATTATTACGACGCCACCACCCTGCAACTGAAGAGCGTGTTTCGTAAAAACGATTACGGCATTATGAATCACACCCGTGACATCTTCCACGTGGGCGATGAGATCTTTTGGGGCAATTACCGTTTGTCGGATACGAACGCCAAGCAAATCGTCGGGCGATACGGCGTGGCGGATTACGGCAGCGTGAACTTTGCATCGGCTGAGTTGGTATCCACGTTTGAAGGGCTGTTCTTAACGGATACGTACGAATGTATCGTCAATTATTTCGACGCAAATTTTGATTTCCAATATATACTGGTAACACGATCGTATAACGTGTTCTTCCGGGAAAGAAGCTTTGACAACAACATTATTTTAGGCGTAAATTTCAGCGTGCAATAACCCCGACCATATACTACACTAAAGAGGTGATTCTGTTGAAAAAAATTCTTTGTTTTGCCCTGATGATAACGATGCTGTTCAGCCTGTGCGGTTGTACGAGCGAGATCGAGGACGCGCTGTCTGCCATCAGCAGTTTAAGCGACAAGCTCAACACCACCGAGAGCGATGCCGCGACTGCCACCGGCACGTCTGCCGACGAGCGTCCGTCCGAAACGGCAACGTCCTCCGTCAAGAAGCAACCGACGTCTACCATGACCCTGCCGAGCAAGACCAAAACGCCGCGCACGACGGAATCCACCACTACCCGCACCGTCCCGACACAGCGCACCACCTATGTCGCGCAGGAGTTTGAGCCGATCACCGACGACGGCTTTGCCGAAGGCAACGGGACACGGAGCAATCCCTATCTCATCACGACCGCCGACGAATTGGTCTATTTTTCCGATCAGGTCAACGCGGGTCGGCTCGCAGACGGCGTGTGCGTGGCGCTCGGCGCGGATATTGATATGGCGGGCGTTGCGTTTGAGCCGATCGGCAACGATGACCATTGGTTTTCCGCGTCTTTCGACGGCAGAGGGTTTACCGTTTCCAACCTCACCCCCGCCCTCATCTTCAAGGACCACGGTCAAAACGGCAACTACCATTGCGGCTTTTTCGGCTTCGTGGAAAACGCCGAAATCAAAAACCTGCGGTTGGAAAACGTCAACATCACCTATTCCTACGAAAGCAACTACTTCACCGAGGTCGGACTGCTCGCGGCGTGCGTTTACCCCACCCGTACGTGTACGATCACCGATTGCGTTGTCAACGGAACGATCCGCGTTGACACGGATATTTTGCTTGCGGGAGGCGTCGTGGGCGACATTTATGTGACCAACAACGCCAAACTGGAATGTGCGCGTATACAAAGCGACACGGCCTTGCAGGTGCGCGCCGATTCCTTAAGCGCAGGCGCGTTTTCGGGGAATGTTCTCGGCAGAGGCGAGGAGATCTTTAACGATCTTTGCCTGCAAAGCGAGATCTTGCACAGCTCCGCGTACCAATCGTACGTCGGTGCGTTCGGCGGTGCGGTAAACTCCAACGGCACCATGAGCGTCAGCAATTGCTTTATCAAGATCAACACCCACAAATCCGTTGCCGACCAAGTGCATCCCTTGATCGGCGGCACTATCGACTCGTATAAGCCGAGCGGAACGTTTACCTTTACCAACGTATTCGGCTTTGCCGACGGCTGCACGCTGTTGTACGAGATCCCGTCCGATAATCCCGTCGTCGAGGAAAATTGCGCGGTTACCGACACGTTACCGTCGGATTGCGGCTTCGATACCGACGTCTGGGACATCACCGATCCCGCCGCACCGTTTATTAAATTCAAGTAAAAGACCACCCGCCCGCAGCACTTATGCTGCGGGCGGGTGCTGTATTCAAACCCTTAATAATCGCCGTAACCTTTTCCGGAAAGATCCTCTTCCACTTCTCTGACGAGTCGCGCCGCTTTCTGTTCGGGAGTTTCATACTCCGTTCCGGTATACATCGCATAATACTCGTCGAATTTCTCTTTGTAATACTCGGTGCTTCTCAGCCCACTGTCGGATGCAAATATTTCTGTCTTTGAACTCGGCTTATTCTCCTCAAGAAGACGGTCGAGTTGGCTGTGGCAATTATACATTCCTAATGAATTCCACTCCTCTTTATCGGGGCAAAACCAACTGAACACCCACGCATACACCAAAAACACGCCCGCTTGCACAACGGCACAAATCGCACCGACGATAAGGTATTCAAACGGATTGAGTCCACCGGGTACGGCAGAAATTGTCATCGTAATACCCGTTAAGAGAACAGCCAACACAAACGATAAGAAAAATGCCATCATATATCCGTTTTGATATTTGCCGCGCAACTTTTCCGCCAGCTCCAGCCGCCCTCTTACCAGCGAGGGCGTTGCGTGAACTTTTTTATCCTTCGCGGTGAATGGCTTTGGTCGAAACACGAGCGAGACGAGCGCCGTGACCGCACCTACTACAAACGGAAGGGCAATCGCCCCCAAAATCACGGCAGTCTTGCCGTAGGGAACGGCTTCGCACAATTTCAAGAAAAGATCGTTGCAAATGGTGGCAAGCGGAAATGCCTCTAACTCCTTTTTATCCGCGCTCGGATACAATACCACCCAGGTGAAAAACGCTACGATAACCGCCATCGGAACAGCGAACAACCACGACGCGGTCAGACGGCGAGCCACTTTGTTTCGAAACACACGCACTTTGGTTTCTATCCATTCATAAGCCATATCCCAGCGGTGATCGTCCAAATATTGCTTAAACAGTTTGTAGTCATCCATACGTTTCAACCTCCCCCATCTGTTAAGTACAGTATATCATAAACCGCGACCTTGTCAAATATCCGTTGCGCGTCGGCCGCGAAAGTGGTATACTGTGGGTAACAACGTACATCGGGAGGACGTGTTATGGGACTGTTTAGCAACTGTAAAACTCGCCGCGAACAACAAAAACTGAACAAAGCCACCAAACTTTTCTTAAACGGAAAAGTCGATAACGCAAACCGTCTGCTGCAAACGTTCGAATACAAACGGAGCGGTGACGCGGCGGCGATACGTGCACTGACGACCGCCACGGATGAACCGCTCGGCAACGCCCGACAAACCTATCACGACTTATGGGAAGCAAAACTGTCCCACGTTGTAAACGCCGACCTTGCCGCGGCGGTCGATGCCGCCTTGGACACGGTCACCCCGCTCGTGACGGAAGCCGCCAAAGACGATATTGAAGCACTCCACAAGTCTTTTACCGACGGCGATAAAACAGCGCTGTTCGCTGCTTGTGAGGAACACGTCGCATACGGACATCCCGATGCCATCGCTTTGCAAGTCGCGGGATATCTCCATCTCGGCTTTGAGAGTGACGATTTCTCCGAGACCTATTGCTACGAGTACCACACACAAGTGTTGTACCGCGAGTGGTTTTACAACTTGCAGAACGCCTCCAAAAAAGGTTTTTCGCCCGCTATCGCACCCCTTGCCGAGCAAACCTTGGAGCAACTCCGTCTTTTGGGCGGCGACGGCATCATTACCGAGCCCGTTCCAACCCGTTGGCCGGACTTTGACGGCTACGGCGATTTCTGACACCAATAAAGGAGATAACCGACAATGGCAAAAGAAAAACGATTTGAAAAGGTCTATTCGCAAGGTATGGGCTCGATGGAAGTGTGGATCGACAGAGAAACGGGTGTTCATTACCTGTACCATCAAAGCGGCTATGCCGGCGGTATGACGGTACTGCTGGATAAAGACGGTAAACCCGTCGTCACCCCTGACATAAAGTAAAAAACCGCCGTGAACAATCACGGCGGTTTTCTTTATACGTTTTTATTCTACCGTCAACACGACTTTACCGACGTTTTCACCGCGGTACAGAATATCGTGGGCCGCTTCGGCTTCGGTGATGGGCAATACCTTGTAAATGGTAGGCTTGACCTCACCCGTTTCGATCTTCGGATACACGTCGCGCACGATTCCCTTAAGGATCTCCGCTTTCACCGCGGGTGTGCGGGAACGCAAGGTGCTGCCGACGATGCGCACGTTGCGCACGTAGATGTTTTTCAGATCGATCTCGGTCTTTTGACCCGCCAGCGCCGCAATCATGATCCAGCGCGCGCCGTGCGTGAGATAATGGATACATTTGCCCATGATCTCGCCGCCGAGGCAGTCAATCGCAACGTCAACGCTGTGTCCCGCTTCCAGTTCTTCTTTGAGAACGAGCGAAATGTCTTCCTTGGTCGTCACGACCACGCGATCCGCGTTGAGATGCTTGATGGACTTGGCAATTTCATCCGACAACACGGTGGTGATAACTCTAACACCGAACGCCTTTGCCATCGGAATGATCACGCTGGCAAGACCGGATGCACCCGCGTTCATAAGCAGGGTGTTACCCGCCTGAATGTTACCCTCGATAAACAAGTTGAGATACGCGGTCGCAAACGCTTCGGGAATCGCCGCCGCTTCCACCATCGTGCAGTTTTTCGGCACGGGCATCAGCATATCGTATTTGACGTTCGCGTACTGGGCGTATCCGCCGCCGCCAAGCAGCGCACACACCTTGTCGCCAACTTTCCAATCGGACTTTTCTTTTGCGATGCTGCCCACCTCAACGATGGTACCCGCAATTTCAAGTCCCATCCAATCGGGGCAACCGGGAGGCGGCGGATAGTCGCCTTCGCGTTGCATCAGGTCGGCGCGGTTAAGTGCCGCCGCTTCAATTTTGACAAGGCAATCCTCCTCGCCGCATACCGCCATGGGCACCTCGTCCCAGCGCAAAGATCTGTCGTCGTTTACCAAAATCGCTTTCATGTTCGTCACGTTCCTTCTTATTGCAAATTTTAAGCAGTCGTCAAGACACTCGATCACACGCTCACGCCCCATCGCCCGATCCGCATACCACGGCTCATACGCGTGAGAGAACAGCACGTTTTCAATTCTCTCATCCTGCCGTACGGTTTCGAGCGTTTGGAAGTAATCCTGCGGTTTCTTGAAATAACACCGATACTTGCCAACGCCGTCCCCTTGTAATCCGTCCCCGGAAATCAAGGTGTTCGTCCGTCCGTCAAAAACACCGATGGAATCGTCACTGTGTCCCGCAAGTGAACACGTCCAAAGATCATCACCGATCACTTTCACGTCGGTGATCACCGTTAAATCGGGGGCTAACTCCAACAGCCGTGTCAGCCCGCCGTTGTGATCACCGTGTGCGTGCGTAATAACAATTGCCGTGATATCGGATACCGTCAACCCCCGCTGTTTGAGTGCGGGCACAAGGTAGGTGTCCACGTCGTACGTCGTGGTTGCACAATCAACCAGTATGACACCCCGATCGTCCTCAATCAAAAACACGGAGGTATACAGATCCTCAAACGGCACGCGCAGCCGATAGATGCTGCCCGTTTCGTTATAAAACTCACTCATCAGATAGCGCCCAATTTCTTCAGCTCGATCGCGATACCGTCTTTCATGCTCGTAAAGTCGGCGGCGGTAAGACCTGTCGCCTTGAGGATCTTGGAGCAATCCACCACGCGGTCAAGACCTCTGTCGTAATACCAACCGAACGAATCGGCGGGGAAATCGGTGTGTACCCAGTTGAATTTCACGCCGAGCAACTCGGTGTAAATATCCGCAACCTCGCCCCATTTCAGGTTCTGTCCGGACGATACGGTATACGCTTCACCGATGCACTCTTTCTTAAAGAGCAGATGTGCGATCAGTTTACCCGAGTTACCTGCCCAATCCAGTCCCGCCGTCAGGTTTTTCGCCTGCAACGGCAGATCGAGCGTTTTACCCTCTTTCGCGGCAACCACCACGTCGTTGCGCGACGTCATAACAATATCCAACCGTCTGTGCGACGAGGAAATCACGGGACGCACGATCGTCCAGTTCTTCGGATACGGATTATCGTGTAAGAACCGCTCCGCCTTGGACTTGGACAGCGCGTAATTCTCCGTTGCGATAAATTTCGCATCGTCTTTGATCACGTCGATGAGTTGCGGCGCATCCTCCGTAATGGGGTGCTGCTCGTCCGCATACACGCGATACGACGATAAAAAGATCAAATGATCCGTGTTGTTGGATAACAGTGCGTGAACCGGTATGTAATCTTCGTGATTGCAGTAATGAATGTAGTTGACGATACCGTCATACCGTTTTTTCGCAAACAAGTCTTTCAAGAAATCCAACGTTGCTTCCGATTTGTAGTAGGTGAGGTTTTCGTTATCCGAAACCGCATCTTCCAAGCAGACGATGTCTACGCGGTGACCAAGACGCAAAAGCTCCTCTGCCGTATAACTGCCGAGCGTTCCGCCGCCACCGATCAATAAAACGTTTTTCATGTTGTATATCCTCCTCGTTACATGCCGCAGCATTTAAGCAGCACCTTGAACAGTTCCAACTCATAATCCAACGTATACGGATTTTCCTTCTCGCCTCTTACCATTGCGGCAAACGAGAACAGCATATCCTCATATCGCTGGAACGGCTCGCTTTCGGTTTTCGTAACAACCGTTTTGTTTTCCTCGTTCCGCACCCACTCGGTCTGCGTGGAACAGTTCGTATACCGTTTGGGCAAATCAAATCTGAAGATCTCGATCGGGCGGATCTCCAGCGTACCTTTCGAACCGCAAATAACGAGCTGACGTCTGTCAAATCCGCCAATCTCGGTACCGCCCATACGGATCAGTGACGTGGCGTTGTCGTATTGCAGAACGGCGAAGCCCAAATCTTCGGTATAAACGTCATCAATACCCGTCACCGTGTTGAGCGGGATCACGTTTTTCGGCGTACCCTGAATCTGCATGACAAGGTCAATAAGATGGCAGCCGAGATAGAACATCATACCGCCCTTAAACGTGCCGAACCACTCTCTGGCTTCTTTGTTGTCCAGACGGCTCATATGCGCCTCGACACTGTAAATCGAACCGAAATCGCCTGCCTTGGCACGCTCGATCGCGGTTTTGATCAGCGGATGATAGCGGTACATATAACCGGTGTGGAACACCTTGCCGCTTTTTCTCATCGTTTCGATGAGTTTTTCAAACGCCGCCAGATCCTGGCTTCCCGGTTTTTCCATATGAATATGCTTGCCGGCTTCTGCCGCCATTTGCGCATATTTAAGCAGATGAATCTCATCCGTTTCCACGACAACCGCTTCAATGGTGGGATCGTTCAAGATCTCCTCAAGCGTCAGTTCTTTATAACCCTTAAAGAAACTTTCAATCTTCGCGGCACACGTTTCCCGCTCATCCTCCACGACCGCGTACCCCGCGATCTCAAACAACTCAGGATGAATACTCAACGTGTGAAACACGTCCGGCGCGTGGCTGTAGCGATTCATACCGATTTGTGCAATTCTGATTTTTCTCATAATGAAACCTCCCCGTATCATACGCTATATTCAGTATAGCGTCTTGACAAATTTGATTCTATATGTCATACTGCAAAAAAAGTAACTATTCTGCATTTTAGAACGGAGATCGCGCGATATGAGCAACATTTACGTGTCGGAACTGTCGGCATCAAAACACGTTTTTAATACCTATCATTTTTGCCGCGGAAACAGCAGTAAACGGAAATCGCGTTTCGGCTTGATCTTAAGAGGAAGCGGTACGTACATTTATCTGGGCGAAAAGCTGAAAGTCACCGCGGGCGACGTGGTGTTCATTCCCGAAAACATTTGTTGCTATTCGGAATGGCACGGCACGCCCGAAATCGAAGTGTTGTACCTCAGTTGCTTTATGCATTACGAAACGTTCAAGTACGAACCGCAAACGCTCCGTATGGACGACGCCGCAAAACGCGATATTCTGCAAATTGCCGAACTGCTGGCGGGCGGGCAAACGGAACTGCTCGAAGCCTATTCCCGTTTTTACAAATTGCTGCAAACGGTTTTCGCCCAATTACAACCCAGCCACGTGGAATTTGATAAAACCCTGCAAACCGCCATTGAATACATAATGGCACGTTACAACGAGCCGTTTTCCGTATCGGAACTCGCCAAAACGTGTTGTGTCAGCGAATCCACGCTGTATCATCTGTTTCGGCGGGTACTGGGGTTATCCCCCGTCAGTTTTCTCAACTCGGTGCGCATCAATATCGCGATCGAACACCTCGAAAAAAGCGAGTATGCCATCTCCACCATCAGTCAACTGGTAGGCTTCCGTTCGGAAAACCATTTCCGCAAGATCTTTGCCGAGTTCACGGGAACCACCCCGCTCAAATACAAAAAAGGCACCCCCAACAAATAACAAAACCCGCCCAAAGGGGTTGTATCCGTAAGGACACAACCCCAGTTTTATTCGCCTTACGACGAGTTCTATTGCTACGCAGTGATATTTGGACTAGAGTCCAAGTGATATTGCCTTTGGCAGTTATTGGCGAATAAAATATCACTGAAACCGCAAGGTTTCAATAACACTATTGCTGTAAGGCAATAATAACACTCCGACAAAGTCGGAATATAACTTGATAGCCTATCAGTTCTTATGTATAATAGACTTAGAGGTGATAACTGTGGCTGATAGTATTTTAAGAGATAAAGCAAAAGAGTTTGCAAAGAAAATCGTTTTTCTTTGCCGCGATATGAAAACAAACCACAAAGAATCCGTTTTAATAAATCAGTTGCTCCGCTCAGCGACCTCTATTGGAGCAAACCTACACGAAGCCCAATATGCTCAAGGAACAAAAGATTTTATTTCAAAACTTGAGATTGCTCAAAAAGAGTGCTATGAAACGGAATATTGGCTAGAACTTCTTTTTGAGACAGGTTGTATGACTGAAGAAGTTTATAAGGATGTTCAAAATGAATGTGGCGCGATCCGCAGAATGTTGATTTCTTCACTTAAAACGATAAAATCGAAATAAAAAGGTATGAATTATGAGAAAGAAATTATTTTCGATAATTGAGTCGGCAGAAAACGATAGTAAGTTAAGCAATGTTTATGATTTTATAATGATGGTAACTATTGTTGTAAGTGTTGTTCCACTTGCCTTTAAGGAAACAAATAGTATTTTTCAGTGGATTGATTACATAACTGTAACCATTTTTATTTTAGATTATTTTTTGCGTTTAATAACCGCTGACTATAAACTAAAAAAATCAGTGATTTCCTTCTTTGTATATCCAATTACACCAATGGCGGTTATTGATTTAATTTCAATATTACCATCTATAACCATTTTGAACAGTAGTTTTAGATTGTTAAAGCTATTTAGATTGTTGCGAACATTAAAAGTGTTACGTGCTTTTAAATTTTTGAGATATTCGAAAAGTTTTGATATCATAACAAATGTGTTCAGAAAGCAAAAAAAGGTTTTGTCTGCAGTTGCAACGATGGCAGTTGCTTACATCTTAATTTCTGCGCTTGTAATATATAATATTGAACCCGAATCATTTGAAACATTTTTTGATGCGATTTATTGGGCAACCATCTCCCTAACAACTGTTGGTTATGGTGATATTTATCCAATAACAACAATTGGCAGAATTGTCACAATGATTTCTTCGGCTTTTGGTATTGCGATAATTGCACTACCATCCGGCGTTATTACAGCCGGTTATCTTGAAGAAATCAGCAAAGACAAATAACGTTTTTATATATAAAGGGTTTTAGGTTCTCCTAA
>JAZQTM010000069.1:0-42189 GCA_045630765.1 Acutalibacteraceae bacterium
AGGATGTGCTTAAGTGCATTCGTATGCTGACCTTTATCCCGCTTGAGGAAATTGATGAAATGGATAAGTGGGAAGGCGCTGAATTGAACAAAGCCAAGGATATTTTGGCATACGAGTTGACCACGCTTGTCCACGGCAAAGAGGAAGCGGAAAAGGCGCGTACGGCTTCGCAAGCGTTGTTTGCGGGCGGTGCGGACGATTCCAATATGCCGACTACCACGTTGACCGCAGATGACCTTACCGATGGTTCTATCGGTATCTTGGATCTGCTTCTCAAGTGTGAGTTGCTTCCTTCTAAGAGTGAGGCGCGCCGTTTGGTACAGCAGGGCGGTGTTTTAGTCAATGACGTTAAGGTGGATAACATTGCTACTGTTTATACCGCAGACGATTTGAAAGCGGGTATTAAAATTCGCAAGGGCAAAAAAGTTTTCCACAAAGCAGTGATCGAATAAGTAAAAGAGCCGGTCTTCGACCGGCTCTTTTTATGTCAACAGTTGATATTGTGCCACGGCAAGAGCATCACAACGTTCGTTTTCGGGATGTCCTTGGTGTCCGTGTACCCAATGGAACGAAACATCGTGTAAAGCAATAAGACTTAACAGGGCATCCCATAAATCGGCGTTCAGTGCGGGCTTTTTGTCTGCTTTGCGCCATCCGTTTTTCTTCCAGTTTGCAGCCCAACCTTTTTCAATGCCGTTTACAACGTATTGTGAATCGGTGGTGATATGGACTTCACAACGTTCGTTAAGCGCTTTAAGACCTTCTATAACCGCCGTGAGTTCCATACGGTTGTTGGTGGTGTGTTCTTCGCCGCCACACAACTCTTTTTCGTGCGTTCCATACCGTAGGATTGCCGCCCAACCGCCCGCTCCGGGATTCCCTGAACAGGCGCCGTCAGTAAATAATTCCACTTTTTTCATGGTTACTCCTCGCTTTTAGCAGGTTCTGTTTGTATTGTATCAAAAAAATTTACCGACCGCAAGTCTAAATATAGAGGATAGGCCTATACTTTACTTGACAAACTGTGCGGGAATAAGGTAAAATAAAACCAACAATGTGATCGGTTAGCGCAATCTCTTTTTATATGTGTTCGGACATCACGGCCTCACAGATACAGTGGGGCTTAATTTCGATTTTACCTAAATCAAGAAATGGAGGATTTTATGGCATCAGAACAAACAAAACGACAAACTCCCGCTGCGCCGAAAAACAACGTGCGCAAGCCTCGTAATACAAAAGCACCTGTCAACAACAAGGAAGAAAAAGCGACTCGTCAAACGACCCGCCGCTACAATACCAAACGCACACAACCGTCAAAGCCGGCTCCAAAACCTACGCATCCGGTGCATATCACCATGTTGGGTGGCTTAAATGAGATCGGTAAGAATATGACTCTTTTCGAATACGGCAACGATTCTTTTTTGATCGACTGCGGTATGGCATTCCCGGATGAAGATCTGTTGGGTGTTGATATTGTCCTTCCGGATTTTACTCATGTGGAAAAGTGCCGCGATCAAATTCGCGGAATTGTGATTACCCACGGACACGAAGATCATATCGGTGCATTACCGTATTTGCTTAAGCAGATGATCTTCCCGATTTATGCGACAAAACTTACCATTGCATTGATTGACTCCAAATTAAAGGAACACGGTTTATCGGGAAAAGTACCGCTTCACGTGGTAAAACCCGGCGATATCGTGCATTTTGGTGAGGTTTCTGTTGAATTTATCAACGTTAACCATTCCATTCCGGATGCGGTCGGTCTTGGTATCAAAACGCCGATCGGGTACGTTGTGCATACCGGTGACTTCAAAATTGATTGTACCCCCATTATGGGAGAAATGATTGATCTGCCTCGTCTTGGCGAACTTGGCAAAGAAGGCGTTTTGGCATTGATGGCGGATTCCACCAACGCAGAACGCCCCGGCTATACCGCCAGCGAACGTGTGGTGGGGGAAAGTTTCAGTAGTCTTTTCAAAAAGGCGGAAAACAAGCGCATTATCATTGCAACGTTTTCCTCTAACTTACCGCGTATACAGCAGATCATTGATGCGGCTGCCAAGGATGGTCGTAAGGTTGCCATTTCGGGTCGTAGTATGATCAATAACGTCACGATTGCACACGAGCTGAAGTACCTTACTATGCCGGAAGGGATTCTGGTGGATATCGATATGATTAATCGTTATCCGAAAGAGAAGATGACCATCATCACTACCGGCAGCCAAGGTGAACCGATGTCAGCGCTGGCGCGTATGGCGTTTTCCGATCACCGTCAAGTGGAAGTCGGTCCGGATGATTGCATTATCATTTCCGCTACGCCGATTCCGGGTAACGAAAAAACCGTCAGTAAGGTTGTCAACGAACTGATGAAGCGCGGTTGTGACGTGGTATATGAAAAAATGTACGACGTTCACGTGTCCGGTCACGCTTGCCAGGAAGAACTCAAGATCATTCAAGGTGTTACCAAACCGAAGTTCTTTATACCTGTCCACGGTGAACACAAGCATCTTCAAAAACACGCACAGCTTGCCAAGAGTATGGGAATGTCATCGAAAAACGTACTGGTGACCGATCTCGGCAAAGTGATTGAGCTTACGCCCGATAAAATGTCGGTAGTTGGTTCCGTGCCTGCCGGACGCACCTTGGTGGACGGCTTGGGCATCGGTGACGTCGGCAGTATTGTATTACGTGACCGCAAACATTTGGCGCAAGACGGTTTGATCGTTGTTGTTGCAACGATTGATCCGATCAACGGTCAGATCATATCCGGTCCGGATCTGGTGTCCCGTGGCTTTGTGTATGTGCGCGAAGCAGAAGAATTGATGGAACAGGCACGTGCGATCGCTCGTCGTGTTTTGGAAGAATGTTGTCAACGTCACACACACGATTGGGCGACTATGAAATCCCGCGTACGCGATGAATTGTCTCGTATGCTTTTCCAAAAAACAAAGCGCAGTCCGATGATTCTGCCCATTATTATGGAAAATTAACTTGAAAGGAGTGGGGGTATGAAACGCAAAACCGTATGGTCGGTTTCACCGATTGTGCTGTTGTTCGGCGCCTTGTCGCTTCTCCTGCTCTTATTGTTACTTTTCTTTAGTCGTACCGTATTTCTCATTGCTGCGGCGGTATCGGTACTGATATGGGGTTATGGTATTTGGCGCCTGGGATACCTTAAAAAGGACGTTCGCCGCTATTTGTCGGCGATTACCGATCATCTTAACGAGCAGGACCGTACGGCGTTGGAAAACACACCGGTACCGATCGTTGTAGTATCCGATAGCAGTGAGATCGTGTGGTATAACGGTCTTTTCCGTCGGGAAGTGCTTGGCAACAACGATTCAATCGGTCAACCGTTGAACGAGGTGTTTACCAATCTTTCTGCCGGTCAGTTGGCTGGGCGAGTATTGCCGCAGATAATATGCGGTGACAACACCTATTCGGTATACGTCAGCAAGCTTCGTGTGCACAATGAAGTGGCCTATGTGTTATATTGCTTTGATCATACCGAGCTTACCCATATCGCCTCGGAATACGAACTCAGCCGTCCCGTTGTCTTGTCCTTGTATTTGGATAACAGCGATGAGGTGATGAAAAATCTCCGCGACAGCGAACGCGCGCAGCTATTCTCTCAGGTAGATATCCTCATCGAAAACTGGGCAAGTACCCATTTCGGTTTATTCCGTAAAAACGGTTCCGATCGATTTATGATCCTTATTGAACAACGGTATTTGGATATTATGCAAAACGATCGGTTTGACATTCTTGATAAGGTGCGCGCCATCCCCACGGCGGATAACATCAGTTTGACATTGTCAATCGGTGTTGGTCGCGGACAGACACTGAACGATGCTGACCTGCAAGCTCGCCAAACCTTGGATATGGCGCTTGGGCGCGGCGGTGATCAAGCGGTTGTTAAAACAAAGAACGGCTTTGATTTTTACGGCGGTTTGTCTAAAAGTGTGGAAAAACGCACGAAAGTACGTTCACGCGTAATTGCGTCCGCATTACAACAGATGATTGCGGATAGCGATTTGGTGCTGGCAATGGGACATCGGTATTCGGATCTCGATTGTTTAGGTTCTGCCGTTGCACTGACAGCCGCATGCCGTGCAATGGGGAAACCGGCGTACACCGTGTACGATCCCGAAACAACGTTAGCCACCGCATTGGTGGAACATTATCGTGCACAGGGGAAAGGTGATTACTTCCTCGATATAAAAGACGCGCTTTCAATGGTTTCGCCGAATGCGTTGTTGATTATTACGGATATTCACCAATCTGAACGATTGGATTTACCGGAATTGTATCATCAAGTGGAATCGGTGGCTGTGATCGATCATCACAGAAAAATGGTGGATCACATCGACGATGCCTTGTTGTTTTACCACGAACCGTATGCCAGTTCGGCTTCGGAAATGGTATCGGAGATATTGCAGTATATGAATGGCGTAAAGGTCTCTCGCACAGAGGCCGAGGCGCTGCTTGCCGGTATTATGTTGGATACGCGACAGTTTGTGATGAAGGCAGGCGTTCGCACCTTTGAAGCAGCGGCTTATTTACGCAAACTCGGTGCGGATACGGTAGAGGTCAAGCGGATGTTTGCTGAAGATATGTCGGTATATCAGCGCAAGGCGGAAATCGTTTCGTCGGCAAACTCATATCGCGGTATGGCGATTGCGTGTGCTGATTGCGGCGGAACGTGTATGCGTATTGCAGCGTCGCAGGCGGCAGATGAATTGCTTTGTGTAAAAGAGGTAGAGGCATCGTTCGTGTTATTTTCCGAAAACGGCGGTGTGAATATTTCTGCCCGATCGTACGGTGATATCAACGTTCAGTTGATTATGGAGGCAATCGGCGGTGGCGGTCATCAAACGATGGCGGGAGCTTATTTAAAAGATACCGATCTTGATGCCGCAACCTTATTGCTCCAAAAAGCAATCGACGTTTATTTATCAGAAAGAGAGCGCACACGCGCTGTGCAAAAATAGGAGGTACATACAGTATGAAAGTCATTCTTAAACAAGATGTAAAAGGTCAGGGGAAAGCTGGACAGCTTGTACAGGTTTCCGATGGATACGCCCGCAACTTTTTATTACCGCGCGGTTTGGCGATCGAAGCAGATGCGCAAGCGATGAACGATTTGCGCAACAAAGAATCCGCGCAACAACATCACAAGGCTGTTGAAAAACAAGAGGCCGAGGCTGCTGCAAAATCCTTATCGGGTAAAACCATTAAAATCGTTGCCCGTGCCGGTCAGAATGGTAAATTGTTCGGTTCTGTTACCACAAAGGAAGTGGCGCAGGCGCTTAAAGAACAATTCGGTGTGGAATTGGATAAGAGAAAGATCGCGATGGCAGATGCTAAGGCGTTTGGTGCGTACGAAGCAGAACTCAAGTTTAATCAAGGCGTTACCGCAAAAATCACCGTTATGGTGACGGAATAAACAGCAAGGGAAGTGGGCGTATGCCTGAAATGACCTACGATGAATTAAATTTGCCGCACAGTCTGGAAGCGGAGCAAGCGGTGCTGGGTGCCATTTTAATGGAATCCGACTGCATTACTCAGGTGGCGGATATTTTAAAGCCCGAGCATTTCTATTTGGCTGAACACCAAGCAATTTATACGATCATGCTCGAAAAGCTCTTGCAATCCAAAACGATTGACTTTGTCACGGTTTTGGAGGCACTAAAAGCAGAGTCCTTTTTCTCCGAAGAGGAAGGAAAGAATTATTTGCTTAAACTTGCGCAGATCGTACCCTCCATATCCAACGTGACAAATTATGCTCATATGGTGCGGGATAAATATGACGTTCGCCGTTTAATCAGCGTATCGCGTGAGATCACAGGGGATGCTATGCAACCCGGCGTGGATACCGGAAAGCTGATTGAACAAGCAGAACAAAAGATCTATGATATCCGTCAGGATAAACATCAGAACGGTCTTGTCCCGATCCGTGAGGTTATCGCCTCTAACTATGAAATGTTCAATAAACTGACCTCGGACGAACGCGATTTGTATGTCGGTATTCCTACCGGTATCAGCGCGCTGGACGAGATCACTACCGGTCTTAACCGCTCCGACTTGATTATTGTCGGTGCGCGTCCCGGTATGGGTAAAACCAGCTTTGCGTTGAATATTGCACGTAACGTTGCTATGCAACAAAAACGTACCGTTGCGGTGTTCAACCTGGAAATGTCTCGTGAACAGATGGTTAACCGTATGTTGTCATCGGAAGCCAGAGTTTCTTCCAAGAAACTGCGTACGGGGAATCTGACGCCCGATGAGTGGTCTCGGTTAGCGTCTGCCGCCGGTCAACTTGGTCAAGCTCCCATTTATTTGGATGATACGGCGAGTATTACCGTAGCAACTATGAAAGCCAGACTTCTCAGACTAAAAGATCTCGGCTTTGTCGTCATTGACTATCTGCAGTTGGTGCACTCCGGTAAACGTACCGAAAACCGTGTCACTGAAGTTTCCGAAATCACGCGAAGCCTTAAGATTATGGCAAAAGAACTTAACGTACCGATTATGGTGTGTGCTCAGCTTGCCCGTGCGACTGAAAAGCAGGCTAATCACCGTCCGGGTCTTTCTGATTTGCGTGAATCGAGTTCAATCGAGCAGGATGCCGATCAGGTGCTGTTCTTGTATCGCGATGAGTATTATCGCAACGAAAAAAGTGACCCGTCAGCAGTCGAGACCGGAACAGCGGAAGTTATTGTTTCCAAAAACCGTCACGGTGAGTTGGGTACCGTACCGCTCGCATTCCAGGGCGAGTTTACACAGTTTACTTCTTTGGAGCTGCATCAAAACGAAGGATGATCCGTTATGGATGTAAAGGATAAAGCTTTACAAGTCATTCGGCGGGAGCAAATGCTGCCGCCGGATTGTGCTGTCGTAGCAGGTGTATCCGGTGGGGCGGATTCCGTCGCATTATTGCATCTGCTCGTCACTTTGCGCTCGAAAAACCGAATTTCTGCTGTAATGGCGGTACATATTAATCATATGTTGCGCGGTGAAGAGTCGCTGAGAGATCAACGCTTTGTTGAGCAACTGTGTCGGGATTGGGACGTTCCGCTTATTGTGGAACAACACGAGGTGTCCGTCATGGCGGTTGAACAGCAAAAAGGTGTTGAAGAACTTGGCAGAGAATTGCGCTATGCGGCATTCCAAAAGGCTGCTCAAGCGTATCCGATCTGTCAAATTGCCACCGCACACACGGCGGATGATAACGCCGAAACGTTGCTCTTACATTTATGTCGCGGAAGCGGGTTGCATGGTGCAACCGGTATTCCCCCGGTAAGAGAAAACATTATTCGTCCGCTGATCACTTGCACCCGCGCAGACATTGAAGCGTATTGTACAGAACACGGTTTATCTTACGTTACGGACAGCACAAATGCAGATACCGCCTACACGCGCAACCGCATCCGTCATTTGGTGATGCCGCAATTGCGTACGGTGAATCCGCAAGCGGTTAATGCCGTAACACGGTTCATTGAGCAAGCGCGACAAACCGACCGTTTTCTCGATAAACTGGCGGAGGGTGCTGTTGCTGATGCACAAACCGACACAAGCGGTACCTATTCCCGCCGAGCGCTGCTTTCTTTAGAGGAACCGATCCGTTCCCGTGCGTTACAACATATTGTTAAAACGGCGGAAGAACGGCATATTGCTTTGTTGCTTTCGGCACTGGAGGCAGGGAGCGGTGCAGTGGTGCTGCCGAGCGGGACTCGTTGGTGTGTCACGGACAAGAGCCTTTATAATGACTTGTCAACGGAAGAGGATTGTCCTTTCTTTTCTTTTCCCGTAACACTTGGCGAGTCGTACACGGTGGGCAATAACACTTACCGATTGTTGCTGCTTTCAAAGTCTGAATATGAACAAAAACTAAATATTTGCCGCCAGGTATTCCAAAATGCGTTTGACTATGATAGAATAAGTGGCGATTTGGTTCTGCGTCAGCGTATGGATGGCGATTTCTTCCATCCCTCCGGCAGAAATTGCGGCAAATCACTGAAAAAGTTATTTAATGAGCATAAGGCTGTGCTGCGGGATCAGATTCCTGTCGTATGCGATGCACAAGGTATTGTCCTTGTATGCGGTTTTGGTTGCGATGAACGTGTCCGTATTACTGCTGAAACTCAAACGGTTATGATGATTGAAAAAGAGGAGGATGTTTGATGAGGCCCATACACCCTGACGTTAAAGAGATATTATTTGACGAAGAAAAAATTGCTGAGATTGTTCGGAATATGGGACGCCAGATCAGTGAAGATTATAAAGGTAAAAATCTGCTGCTCGTTAGTGTCCTGAAAGGCTCTCTACTTTTTATGGCGGATCTTATGCGTGAGATCACCATTCCGTGTGCTATTGATTTCTTGTCGGTTTCCAGTTACGGTTCCGGCACGAAAACTTCAGGCGAAGTGCGTATTCTGAAAGATTTGGATGCGTCTTTGGAAGGCAAGGACCTGCTGATTGTTGAGGATATTCTGGATTCCGGTGTGACATTGTCTTACCTTCTCAACAATCTCTCCGCGCGCAAACCTGCCAGCATTCGCTTGTGCACGTTTTTGGATAAGCCCGAACGCCGTCGCGTCAACATTAAAGCAGATTATATCGGCGCATCGGTTCCTGATGAGTTCATTGTCGGCTACGGCCTTGATTATGCGGAATTTTACCGCAATCTGCCGTATGTCGGTGTGTTAAAACCTTGCGTATATTCTGACAAAGAGGAGTGAAAGTCCTTTGGAGTCCAACAATAATAATTCCGGAAAGCTGTTACGCAACTTAGGGTTGTTTATCGGTATTCCGGTACTGGTTCTGATCATTGTCTGGATGTTTTTATCCGGATCACAAGTGAAAGATGATATGGTCTATTCAGACTACGTGCAGCTTTTCAGTGAAGGAAAAGTCGAGGAGTTTGAATTTAACCTTACCAACGGCGTCATTGCCATTCGATTAAAGTCGGAATTCCGCACGGATGTCGACGGTAATGGTCAGATAAACGATCAAGATATTCTTTCGTATACCGTGCCGAATATCAGTCTGTTTTTAAGCGATATTGAGCCGCACGTTGCCGGTAAGATTGCTAAATACAACTATATTCAACCCACATCGATCCCGTGGGCAAGCTTCCTGCCTTCATTACTGATCGCCGGTCTGTTTGTCGCTATGTGGATCTCTATGCGCCGTTCGCTTAATAATATGGACGGTGGCGGAAAAATGATGGGATTCGGCAAGGCGCGCGTTAAGCAGCCTGTCGATGAAAAACGTAAGACTACCTTTGACGACGTGGCGGGTGCTGACGAAGAAAAGGAAGAGTTGCGTGAAATTGTCGATTTCCTCCGCTCTCCCAAAAAGTTCAAAGAACTTGGTGCACGTGTACCGAAAGGTGTACTTCTTGTCGGCCCTCCCGGTACCGGTAAAACGCTGCTTGCCCGTGCGGTAGCAGGCGAAGCCGGTGTACAGTTCTTCTCCATCTCCCGTTCGGATTTTGTAGAGATGTACGTCGGTGTCGGTGCTTCCCGTGTACGCGACTTGTTTGAGCAGGCCAAGAAAAATTCTCCGTGTATCATCTTTATTGATGAAATCGATGCGGTTGGTCGTCAGCGTGGCGCCGGTCTCGGCGGGGGACACGATGAGCGTGAACAGACCCTCAACCAGTTGCTTGTTGAAATGGATGGCTTTGGTGCGAATGAAGGCGTCATTATGATGGCGGCAACTAACCGCCCCGACATTTTGGATCCCGCGTTGATGCGTCCGGGTCGTTTTGATCGTCAGATCGTTGTTAACTATCCTGATATTAAAGGACGCGAAGCGATCTTGCACGTGCATGCGAAAGGGAAACCGCTTGGCCCCGATGTGGATCTGGCTGTAATCGCCAAAGCAACGGTCGGTTTCACGGGTGCAGATTTGGAAAATCTTCTTAACGAATCGGCACTGTTGGCGGCACGTCGCGGTCGTCATTCGTTAACAATGGAAGAAATTGAAGAAGCTACCCTGAAGGTGATTATGGGCACCGAAAAACGCAGCCACGTAATCACGGAGCGCGATAAGCGTATTACCGCGTATCACGAAGCGGGGCACGCAATCGTGTCGTATTTCTGCCCGATGCAGGATCCGGTGCATCAGATCTCCATTATCCCGCGTGGTATGGCAGCCGGCTTTACGATGAATTTGCCGGAGAACGATCACAAACATCTTACCAAAAACCGTATGCTGGAGGACATTCAGGTCTTACTCGGCGGTCGTGTGGCAGAGGAATTAATTATTAAAGATATCTCCACCGGCGCTTCGAATGATCTGGAGCGTTCTACCGAAACGGCGCGTAAAATGGTGACTAAATACGGTATGAGCGATAGCTTGGGACCGGTCGTGTTTGGTGCTTCCGATTCCAACGAGGTATTCTTAGGACGTGATTTTGGTCATACACGCAATTACTCTGAACAGATTGCCGCTCAAATTGATACGGAAATCAACCGTATTATCACGGATGCGTATAAGAAGACGACCGCGTGTCTGTCCGAAAATGAGGATAAGTTACACTTGATTTCTCAGTATCTCATTGAAAATGAGAAAATGGACGGTGCGCAGTTCCGCGCTGCTATGGAAGGCCGCGAGATCCCCGCATATTCCAATATGAATCTGTTTGTTTCACAAGCAGAAGCAGCCCCCGAAGAATAATACAAAAGACGCCCTGCTCTGGCAGGGCGTCTCTTTTTTATCGTATTATACCGGTGGTATGATCGGTACCGCAAGGAGGAGGCTGTGGTAATGCGAGCGCGTGAAGATCGGTTGCTTTCGTTTCCAGTTCCCATAAGCGCTGGCACGCAGCATTTAATTTTGCTACCTGTGAAGAACGGTACAACAGCGGAACAGCGGGTTTGGCGGCAGATAAAATTTCCTTGCCGCGATCGTTTGCCGCCAATACACGAAGATAGGGTGGAGGCGTTGCGGTGTCCTCGCCTGTAATACCTAAAAACGCTGACCAAATTAAACGACGGATACGCGTCAGTGGATATCGTTTTGTTTTAATACTTTCCTCTAATTCGGTCAAGGATGTCGCTTTGCGAATTGCCGTGTAAACGCGGTTTTCCAGTCCTTCGGACATAGTTGGTAGTTCTTTCAGGTCATCCAACGATAAACGTCTTAATTGAGAAAGAACAGCGCGATCTAATGCCGCAACGCTTGCGGGGAGATACCCTTTGTCAGCGGCATCCGAGACGACAACAGCGCATTCGTTCGGCATATACGGTAGTGTGTTAAGTAAATGATCGGAGGATAAGAGCATCCGCAGATAGGAGGCGGATGCGGTGTCGCCGATGGGCGCCATACTATCGTGTGAGGACCCCTGACGTTCAATAGTAAAGAGTTCCATTGCTGAACCACACGCTTGCAAGGCTTTGATATATTCAATACCGAGCGTGTTGTTGGGTGTGCTCAAAACGGAGGCTGCCGTAGCACCGGCAATTTCCGCCAAGGCTTTTTGTTGTGCTTCTGCAAAGGAAATGCCAAGTCCAAGATGATACTTCAGTAATGAAGCAAATCGAGGTGTTTGCATAATCGTAACCACTTTTTGAAGCGGTTCGATCTTACCGATCTCCGAACCGAAACTAAGGACATCTACGCAACCAAGAGAGTTAAGGAGCGAAACGGCACCGGATGCGAACCCTTCCGCAGAGGAAAGGCACCACGGAACCGGCAATTCCAAAACAAGGTCGACGCCACCGGCAAGTGCTGCTTTCGCGCGATCAAATTTTGTCATAATTGCGGGTTCACCGCGTTGCACAAAACTACCACTCATCACGGCTACGATATGCGTGGCTTCGCACCCGCCGTTCGGCTCACGAGTTTTCTCAATATGGATCGCGTGCCCGTTGTGAAAGGGATTGTATTCGGCTACAATACCGGCAACCCTCATAAATTACACCTCCGCGGCAAAAAAATTGCAAAAATCGGTTGAAAAAAATTCCATTTCGTACTATGATTAGTATATCGTATTTTCTACAGAAAATCAATATACAGATAAGGGGATAAGGTTGTATGAAAATTTTGGTTATCAATGCCGGAAGTTCGTCGCTGAAATATCAGTTGATTGATATGGACGGCGAGCAGACGGTTGCTAAGGGCTTGTGTGAGCGTATCGGTATCGACGGCCGTTTTACTCACAAAGCAAACGGTAAGGTTTTTCAAAAGGATGTTACTATGCCCGACCATACCGCGGCATTTGAGCAGGTAAAGGAAGCGCTGACTACCGGTGAAGGTAAGGTTATTGACAATTTGTCCGATGTTTCCGCTATCGGTCACCGCGCTGTTATGGGCGGTTCCAAGTACGACCGTTCGGTTCGCATCACGGATGACGTGATCCAAACCATCCGTGATTACGCATCGCTCGCACCGCTTCACAACCCGCCCGGAGTGAAGGGTATGGAGGCGGCAGCCGCTGCATTCGGCAAAGATATTCCGCAGGTTGCAGTGTTTGATACGGCGTTCCATCAAACGATGCCTGAAGTGGCATACTTGTGGGGTTTGCCGTATGAGTACTATGAGAAGTACGGCATCCGTCGTTACGGTTTCCACGGTACGTCGCACCGTTTCGTGTCTGCCCGTTGCTGCGAATTGCTCGGCAAACCGGACGGACAAGGTACCCGTATCATTACTTGCCATCTGGGTAACGGCTCGTCTTTGGCGGCTATTAAAGACGGTAAGGTAATCGATACTACGATGGGACTTACTCCTTTGGATGGCTTCCTGATGGGTACTCGCAGTGGTGTCATTGATCCGTCTGCTGTGACGTTCCTTATGGAAAAAGAGGGCTTGACGCCTGCACAGATGGATGACGTGATGAACAAAAAGTCCGGTATGCTCGGCATTTCCGGCGTTTCCAGCGATGACCGCGATATTGCTGCTGCAATGGAACAGGGCAATCGTCGCGCGCAGTTGGCTTGGGATATGCGCAGCTATCAGATCTTAAAATACATCGGTGGCTATGTAGCTGCTCTTGGCGGTTTGGATGCTATCGTCTTTACTGCCGGTATTGGTGAAAATCAAGATGTCCTTCGCGCTGAGCTCTTAGAAAAGCTTGCCTATTTGGGCGTGAAATTGGATGCAAAAGCCAATTTGGCGCACGGCGAGGAAGTAGAAATCACTACTCCCGATTCCGCTGTTCGTGCTTTTGTTATCCCCACGAACGAAGAACTGGTTATCGCACGCGATACCATGGCACTGATATAACACAAAAAATCAGGACCGCCGTTTTGCGACGGTCCTGATTTTTTAAGCATCCTCTTTATCAAGAAGATGTTCACGCTTGCGGAAAAACAACGAAATGCACCATAACCCTGCCAAGCCGACCAGTGTGTAAATTACACGGCTGATGGGACCATCCTGACCGCCGCAAATCCATGCAACGATATCAAATTGGAACAAACCGATGCTTCCCCAGTTCAGGGCGCCGATGACTGTCAGCAATAAAGCGATTCTGTCTATCATCTTGTTTCCCTCCTTGGAACGCCGCTTTCGTTTAAAACGCACAGTAATGTGCGAACATAGTATCGGCAGATTTGATACGCTTTATACTGACGTTACTGTATGGAATATTTACAAATCTTTCATTATTGCAAATATAAAGTATTGTATTATGATATTGAGGTGAATTGGGAACGCTATGTTTGGCTATGTGAAGGTATATCAGCCCGAACTGAAAATGGGCGAATTTGAACAATATCGCGGCATTTATTGCTCGCTTTGCAAAACACTTGGAAAGCGATACGGCTTTACGGCGCAAATGACACTCAGCTATGATATGACCTTTTTAGCCGTATTGCATATGGCGCTTTCCGATGAGTGTGCCGGCTTTAAGAAGGGGAGATGTCCGTATAACCCCTTTAAGAAACGCGCTTGCTGTAAAGAAAATGCTTCGCTGGACTTTTGCGCGGATGCAGCTATGCTGCTTGCATATCATAAAACAAAAGATACCATCGAGGACGATCGCTTTATAAAGCGAGTGTCAGCTAAACTACTGTTACCGATTATGAAAAGAAACCGCCATCGCGCAGCGAAGCGATTGCCGGAGATCGATCGTTTGATTGAACAAGAAATGCTTCATCAGCGTGATTTAGAACAAAGCCGTGTTGTTTCAGTCGATGCGGCAGCGGAACCTACGGCACAAATGTTAAGTCTATTGTGTGCCGAAGTTTCAAATGACGAGAAGCAAAAGCGTATATTGTCCCGTTTCGGATATTGTCTTGGTCGGGTTGTCTATTTAATGGATGCGGCAGATGATCTTGAAGAAGATCTAAAAAACGGATCGTATAATCCGATTGCGTTATCCACGGGGTTAAATTCGAGTGATAAAGAGAAGATTCAAGAAGCACGAGAATCCGCTAAATGGATGCTCAATGCTTCGCTTGCCGAGTGTAAAGCGGCATACGAACTCTTATCTGTCCGTCGCTTTGACGGCATACTTCGCAACGTACTGGAATGGGGCGTTCCGAGTATACAAAAGCAAGTGTTATCCGGTGAACGGAAGAAAAGACCGTCTCGCCGATCTGGAGGTTTGAACGATGCAGAATCCGTATGAAGTGTTGGGAATTCAACCAACTGCCACCGATGATGAGGTGAAAGCCGCTTATCGGGAACTGGCAAAAAAATATCATCCTGACAATTATTCCAATAATCCGTTGTCCGATCTGGCAGAAGAGAAAATGCAGGAGATCAATGAAGCGTACGACGCCATTATCCGTATGCGAAAACAAGGCGGTTCTTCGAATGGGAAAACCGGATATTCACAGGGCGGATCCTCTCGTTATACCGATATCCGCAATTTGATTCGGACCGGTCGAACAATTGATGCTGAAGCATTGCTTGATGGGATTCCTGCACCTTCGCGTGATGCGGAATGGTATTTCCTCAAAGGAAGCATTCTGTATAAAAAAGGGTGGTTGGAAGAAGCCTACTCCAATATTTCCACGGCAGCACGTATGGATCCTGCCAATGCCGAATACCGACAGGCGATGAACCAGTTGGAAATGCAGCGCCGCACCGGTGGTTACCGTGTATCACCTATGTCCCAAAGCAGTTGCAACGCTTGTGACGTATGCAATACGTTAATATGTGCCGACTGTTGCTGCGAATGTATGGGCGGCGATCTTATTCGGTGTTGCTGAGAGGTGATCGTTTGAAACGGACAGCTTGTATAGCTTCGAGTGGTATTTTCAGTGCGGTTGCCATTTTATGCTTATTGCTGACGATCTTTCCGTTTGCTACGTATGCGCTCCCGCCGCTCGCGGGAGCGTTTCTGATTCCGATTGTAATCGAGTGCGGAAAGAGGTGGGCGCTATGCGCCTATGCAGCCGTGTCTTTGGTTGCGTTACTTATTGTACCCGATATGGAAGCCAAAATGCTTTTTATCGTGCTTTTTGGATACTACCCGATCGTGAAAGCAATGGTGGAGTCTCGCAAAAGTCGCGCAGCGGAATGGTTGTTGAAATTGCTGATCTTTAATGTAACGGCAGTTTTGGGATACTCGGTACTCTCTTGGATCGGATTCTCATTAGATGCTTTTCGTATTGAAGGCGTTGCTTTGCCGTTATCTGTCTTTTTACTTTTGTTTTTACTGGCAGGAAACGTCATCTTTATTATTTACGATATTGGCTTAACACGGTTCTTGCCGTTATACTTTTTCCGTTTTCAACCTGCGATCCGTCGTCTGTTCAAATATTGATTTGCAAGTTTTGCCAATCATCTTGCATTTTACGTATAAAAGCATTAAAATAGGTGTGTTGAGAGGAGAGAATGCCGATGAGTATGGATCTGATTACGCACATTACGAACGAAATGTCGGGTTTTTCAAAAGGACAACGCCGCATTGCCTCATACATTTTGGAGCATTACGATGAAGCGGCATTTATGACGGCATATCGTCTTGGTGAAACGGTAGGTGTGAGCGAATCCACCGTCGTGCGTTTTGCCACGGAACTCGGTTTTCCCGGCTATCCGCAGCTGCAAAAAGCAGTGCAGAAGCTTATTCGCAGCAAGTTAACGAGTGTGCAACGCGTCGAGGTTTCTCGGTCCCGTATGCACGACGATGACGTGCTGGAAAGTGTCATGTCCTACGATATGGCCAATATTCGTCAAACGCTTGAAGAAATGCCGAACGAGGTATTCAACGAAGCGGTAAAATCGTTGGTTAACGCGCGCCACGTGTATGTGTTTGGTGCCGGCAGCTGTCGTGCACTTGCTCAGTTTGCTGCGTTTTATCTCAAAATGCTGCTGCCCGATGTTCGCCTGATCAATACGTCAAGCGTTACTGAGGTGTTGGAGGAGTTGTATTCTTGCGGAGAACAAGATGCGCTTCTGGTTGTCAGTTTTCCTCGATATTCCGCACGTTCCGTAAAGGCGGCTCACTTTGCACACTCGCGCGGTGCCAAAGTTATTGCCGTTACCGACAGCATTTTATCACCGGTTGCGGAACTCAGTTCCAGTTTGTTGCTTGCTCACAGCGATCTGCCGACTGTTGTAGACTCTTTGGCAGCCCCGCTCAGTGTTATTAACGCCCTTTTAGTTGCAATCTCTCTTAAACGTGCTGATGAAAACCGTGAGCGTTTGACCGAGTTGGAAGAACTTTGGGAAACCTATCAAATTTATCAACCGCTCGGTCCGAACAATACACAGGAGGATGCGCCGTGATGGAGGTCATCGTTGTCGGAGGAGGCGCTTCCGGATTGCTTGCTGCCGGTATAGCAGCCGAGCGTGGTTTTCATGTAACCATTATTGAACGCAATCCGCGTATGGCACGCAAGGTCATGATAACGGGGAAAGGTCGTTGTAACGTTACAAATGCCTCATCTGTGCAGGATTGTGTTGCCAACACACCCGGAAACGGCCGTTTCCTTTACAGTGCTTTTTCCGCTTTTACACCGCAAGATACGATGGCTTTTTTTGAAAAGCAAGGCGTTCCGCTCAAAATTGAGCGCGGTAATCGTGTGTATCCGATTTCGGATAAAGCGGTGGATATAGTTGATGCCTTGGTCGCCTTTGCGCGACAACAAGGCTGTCGTTTCAAAAACGGTCGTGTTACAGAACTTCTGTTAGAAGATAACGTTTGCTGCGGCGTGAAACTCGAAACGGGGGAAACACTTAAGGCATACGCTGTGATTGTCTGTACCGGCGGCTGCTCATACCCCGGTACCGGTTCCACCGGCGATGGGTACACGCTCGCAGAACAGGCGGGGCATACCATAATCCCTCCGCGGCCGTCCTTGGTTGCGTTAAACACACAGGAAGATTGGTGTGCCGAACTGCAAGGTTTATCACTTAAAAATTGTGCTCTGACGGTTCGTGATACGCAAACGGGGAAAACGGTATATACCGATTTCGGCGAAATGTTGTTCACTCATTTCGGTGTATCCGGACCAATTATACTCAGTGCAAGTGCGCATTTACACGATCCTGTCCAAGGACGATACACGCTTACGTTGGATATGAAACCCGCTTTGAGTACGGAGCAGTTGGACGCGCGTTTGGTGCGTGAATTTGAGGAAAATACCAATTCTTGTTTGGGAAATGCACTTTCGGCGCTGATGCCACGCTCAATGGTTCCGGTAATTTTGCGGTTAAGCAATACGGCGGGGGAAACCAAATGTCATTCGGTATCTCGCGCAGAGCGGGCACGTATCGTTGAGATTCTCAAGCATATTCCGCTAACTGTGTCGAGTCTGCGTCCGTTTGAGGAAGCGGTTGTGACTGCCGGCGGTGTCAGTACGCGGGAGATCAACGCCAAGACAATGGAATCCAAACTTGTCAGCGGTTTATATTTTGCCGGTGAGGTTCTGGACGTAGACGCCTATACCGGTGGATTTAATTTACAAATTGCTTTTTCAACCGGCTATGCTGCCGGTAACAATGTATAAAGGTAGGGGAAAACAAATGAACAAAATGATCAGTGTTGCGATTGATGGGCCCTCCGGCGCCGGTAAGAGCACGATTGCCCGCTTTTTGGCAAAAGAATTAGGATACATTTACGTGGATACGGGTGCTTTGTATCGTACCGTCGGGTACGCCGTGCTTAAGCGTGGAATCGATCCCAAAGATGCGGCAGCCGTAGAAGCCCTCTTGCCTAACATTACGGTTTCTATGGGATATGCAAATGGTGAGCAACGCGTTTTCTTAAACGGCGAAGACGTCAGTGCGCACATTCGTACGCCCGAAGTATCTATGGCGGCATCTACGACATCTGCTATGCCGCCCGTTCGTCAGTTCTTGTTCCAATTACAGCAAGACACGGCACGGCAAAACAATGTTATAATGGACGGTCGTGACATCGGTACGGTCGTTTTGCCCTTCGCGACGGTTAAGATTTTCTTGACGGCATCTGCTGAAGACCGTGCTCAACGTCGTTTCCTTGAATTGCGTGAAAAGGGAATGGACGTTACCTATGAAGATGTTCTTGCTGATATGAAAGAA
This sequence comes from Acutalibacteraceae bacterium, assembly GCA_045630765.1. Lineage (GTDB taxonomy): Bacteria > Bacillota > Clostridia > Oscillospirales > Acutalibacteraceae > RGIG3009. The sequence goes on from JAZQTM010000069.1 coordinate 18,472, forward strand.
CGTGATTATAACGATTCTCACCGTGCTGCAGCTCCTTTGAAACCTGCGGAGGATGCTATTATGGTTGATACCAGCGGTAACACCTTGGAAGAATCTATTCATATTTTGAAAACGTTAATTGAGAATTCTTTAAAGGGGTGAGCGCATCAATGTGGCTCGGACGCGCTTTAATTCGCATTTTAGGCCCTGTTATCCGCTTGTTTATGCGTGTGCGGATCGTAGGTGAAGAGAATATTCCTCCTGAAGATACGCCACTTGTGTTATGCTGTAACCATATTTCCAATTGGGATCCGATTTTCCTGATTATATCACACCCCAAACGTCACGTGTATTTTATGGCAAAAGCAGAGTTGTTTTCCAATCGATTGTTCACTTGGGTTCTCGGTAAACAGTTCGGTGCCTTTCCCGTGCGCCGAGGAACAGGTGACACTGGTGCCATTGATACTGCCAAACGGTTGGTGAATGAACGAAAACTTATGGGCATTTTCCCGGAAGGAACGCGGTCGAAAGACGGTAAATTGTTACGTCCGAAATCGGGTGTTGCACTGATCGTCGCGCAAACGGGCGCGTCTGTATTGCCCGCAGCGGTTGTTACACGCGGTCAAAAAGTGCGTTTGTTTCAACGGGTAACGGTTGCGTACGGCAAACCGCTGACACCGGAAGAAATGCATTTAAATGATCCGGAGCATCCGGATATTCGGCATGCGACGCGTCTGATTATGAAAACGATCGGAGAGTTGATCGAAACCAATGGATAAAACGATACTGATTGCAGAATCGGCAGGGTTTTGCTTTGGTGTGAAACGCGCTGTGGATGCGGTATATGCGTTGTTGGATGAAGGGAAAACGGTTTGTACACTTGGCCCTATCATTCATAACCCGCAGATGGTTGAAACCTTGAAAGAACGTGGGGTTGTTATTGTTAACACTCCCGAGGAAACCACGGATGGTGCTACTCTGGTCATCCGTTCACACGGCGTATCCCAAGACGTATATGACACTGTAGAAAAATTAGGTGTTATGTGCCATGATGCTACCTGCCCGTTTGTCGCCAAAATTCACCGTATTGTTTCCGAACAATCGGCAAAAGGGGCAACAATTTTAATAGCCGGTGATGAAGGGCACCCTGAAGTGATTGGGATTCGCGGCCATTCTCATACCCCTTCTTACGTCTTTTCTTCTGAAGAAGAATTGCTAAATTTGGAAGAAAGTGGAATTCTTGACCAAAATACACCCATTGTTTTGGTCGCACAGACTACTTTTCATATGAATACTTGGAAAAAGTGTTCTAAAATTGCAAAAAAACACTATACAAATCTCGTAATCTTTGATACAATATGCAGTGCTACCGCGAAAAGACAAGAGGAAGCGATAGCCCTATCACAACAAAGCGATGTGATGGTGATTGTCGGTGGGCGACAAAGTTCCAACACCGCAAAGCTGCGAGAGGTATGCCGACCCTACTGTCGAACCGTTTTGATCGAAAAGGCAGAGGAGTTGACGGCGGAACCGTTCGCAGATGCGAAGGTCATTGGTTTGACCGCCGGAGCTTCAACGCCTTCCGATATAATTAAGGAGGTACTTTTAACCATGTCCGAGATCGTCAACAACAGCGAAGTCCAAGAAAATGAGGTGGCCGTTGCCGCCGAGCCTGTCAAATCCTTTGACGAAATGAGTTTTGAGGAGGCGCTTGAAGCATCTCTTCAAAGTTTAACTACAAATGAAAGAGTGCGCGGTATTGTCGTGGGCATTGCTCCCAACGAAGTACAGGTAGAAGTTATCGGTCGCAAACAGACCGGTTACATCCCGACCGAAGAGCTTTCCGCAGAAGGCACGGATCCGTCCGAGCTGGTCAAAGTCGGCGATGAGCTTGAACTGCTCATTATGCGTACCAATGATCAGGAAGGCACAATCATGCTTTCCAAAAAACGTGTAGATGCCAAAAAAGGCTGGGATACCATCGTGGCTGCCGGCGAAAGCGGTGAGATCCTCGAAGGTGTCGTTACGGATGTTATCAAGGGCGGTATCTTGGTAGCTTCTCACGGAGTTAAAGTTTTCGTTCCCGCATCTCGCGCTTCTGTCAGCCGTATGGAAGATTTGAGCCCGATGCTTAAGCAGACGGTTCGTTTCAAGATCTTAGAAATCAATACCCAGCGCCGCCGTGCAGTTGGTTCTATTCGTGACATTGCTCGCGAAGAGCGCCGTGAGAAGGAAGATGCCTTCTTTGCACAGGCCGAAGTTGGTCAGAAATATACCGGTGTCGTCAAATCCATGACTTCCTATGGCGCGTTCGTGGATCTCGGCGGCGTGGACGGTATGATTCACGTATCTGAGCTTTCCTGGAAACATATCAAACATCCTTCTGAGGTTGTTTCCATTGGTGACACTGTGGAAGTGTATATCCGCGATTTGGATGCCGAGAAACGCAAGATCTCGCTGGGTTACCGCCGTCCGGAGGACAACCCGTTTGAGTTGTTCAAGGCACAGTATGCCGTAGGCGATGTCGTGTCTGCCACCATCGTCGGCATGACGACCTTCGGTGCTTTTGCGCAGATTCTTCCCGGTGTTGACGGCTTGATCCATATCTCGCAGATCGCCAACCGCCGTATCGACAAACCGCAGGATGCCTTGAAGGTCGGCGAAGAAGTCCAGGTGAAGATCACAGCTGTAGATATGGACAGCAAACGTATCAGCTTGTCCATTCGCGCGCTTCTTGAGGATGCTCCCGCAGTTGAGGAAGCAACCGAAGAAGTTGCTGCAGACGCTGAAGAAACTGCTGAATAATTACGGAAAACAAAACGGGCAACACTTCCAAACGAAGTGTCGCCCTTTCCGTTTTAAGGAGGAAATAATATGATTGCAATTGCATGTGATCACGCTGCTGTTGAATTGAAACACGAAATCGAAGCAATACTGACCGAAATGGGGGAGGAATACCGCGATTTCGGTACCGATACGTCAGATAGCTGTGATTACCCGATATTCGCTGCCAGAGCTGCCAAAGCGGTAGCGGACGGCTCTTGCGAAAAGGGAATCGTGATCTGCGGAACGGGTATCGGCATCAGTATTGCTGCCAATAAAGTTCACGGTATTCGTTGTGCTTTGTGCAGCGATCCGCTGTCAGCGCAACTTACTCGCCAGCACAACAACGCTAATATGCTGGCCATGGGTGCGCGTATCATCGGGCCCGAACTTGCCAAATGTATTGTTAAAACCTTTTTGTCCACACCTTTTGAAGGTGGACGTCATCAGCGCCGAATTGATCTGATTACCAAATTAGAGCAAGAACAGGTGATTGAATAAGATGAAAATGTCACTCGCTGATTTAGAGCCGATTGCTGCTGCTTTGCGTAAAAACAATATGGTGGCTTACTGTGTTCAAAGCAAAGAGGATGTTGTTCCGCTTGTCAAAACACTTCTCCATACCAATGATACGGTGGCTGTTGGCGGTTCAATGACCTTGTTTGAAACCGGTGTGATCGATCTGTTGCGAAATGGTGACTATCATTTTTTGGACCGCTATCAGGATGGTTTAGCACCGGAGGAGCTTACCTCAATCTTTCAACAAGGATTAACGGCTGACGCCTTCTTGTGCTCCGCAAATGCCGTTACGCGCGACGGAACATTATATAACGTAGACGGTCGTGCCAATCGCATTTCGCCAATTGCCTTTGGTCCTGCTACCGTGATACTGGTTGTCGGTTGTAATAAAATTACAGACGATCTTTCTGCAGCAGTTCGTCGTGTTAAAACAGTTGCGGCACCGCTGAACGCAAAACGCTTAAACTGTAAAACGCCTTGTGCTGTTTCCGGTAAGTGTATCGCAGTCGACAGCCATCAATATACTGACGGTTGTCAGTCGCCTGATCGTATTTGCGCGCACCATTTAATTTGTGGCCGCCAACGGAGCACTGACCGCATCCACGTTATTTTGGTAGGGGAATCGCTTGGTTTTTAAAATTTTTAACGTGGAAAAACCTTTCATGTCTAAACGGTTAATATCTTGACCATACTATATGTGGTGTTAGAAATCAAAAATATAAACATTTTTACAGAAAATATTTGATTTTTGAGAAAAGTATGGTATACTGAAACACGTGGGTGTATACCCACGTGTTTTGATTGTATCATCCTGTTTGGATTTTGCGGCATATTCCCATTATTTTGTTAGAGGGAGTGGGTTTCATGGATAAATACGTTATCCGCGGTGGACAGCCGTTAGTCGGTACCGTTGACATCAGTGGTGCCAAAAACGCTGTTGTTGCCATTTTACCGGCTACCGTCTTGGCAAACGGTGTTTGCCGTATTGAAAACATTCCGAATATTGCTGACGTTGCTACTGCACTTGAGATATTGTCTTCGCTTGGCGCCACCGTGCGTCGTATTGATCGTCACACGGTTGAGATCGACTCTCGTACGATCGTTACCCAAACCGTTCCGCACGATTTGGCGAAAAAGATGCGCGCTTCCTATTACTTTATCGGTGCGTTGCTTGGTCGTTTCGGCAAGGCGAGCGTACCAATGCCGGGCGGTTGCTATTTCGGTGTTCGTCCGATCGATCAGCATCTTAAAGGATTCACTTGCTTAGGTGCTAAAGTAATGCCGATGAAAAACGGTATGATCGATGCGCACGCTGATCAGTTGCAGGGCAGTTCCGTATATTTGGATATGGTGTCTGTCGGTGCTACCGTTAATATTATGCTTGCTGCCGTCTGTGCAGAAGGCACTACGGTGATCGAGAACGCCGCAAAAGAACCTCATATCGTTGACTTGGCAAACTTTTTAAACTCTATGGGTGCTGACATTCGCGGCGCAGGTACAGACGTTATTAAAATCTATGGCGTTGATCGCTTATACGGTACAACGTATTCCATCATTCCCGACCAAATTGAGGCGGGTACGTATATGGCGGCGGCTGTTGCAACCGGCGGTGACGTAACCGTACGCAATGTTATTCCCAAGCACTTGGAGTCCATTACTGCCAAACTGCAGGAAATGGGAGCTGAGATTGAAGAGTTTGATGAGGATATCCGTGTATCGGCTTCCGGTCGTCTTAACCATTGTAACGTTAAAACCATGCCGCACCCCGGTTTCCCGACCGATATGCAACCTCAGATTGCCGTATTGTTGTCGCTCGCAGAGGGGACAAGCATTATCAATGAAGGCGTTTGGGAAAATCGTTTCCGTTACGTTGACGAACTGCGCCGTATGGGTGCCGATATTCAGGTTGATGGTAAACTTGCCGTTGTCCAGGGAATTCAGCAGTTAACCGCTGCTCCTGTAAAGGCAATGGACTTGCGTGCAGGTGCTGCTATGGTCATTGCAGCTTTAGCCGCCAAAGGTGTTACGGAAATTGAAGAAATACAATACATCGAACGCGGATACGAAGACATTGTAGAGAAACTGCAGGGACTCGGTGCAGAAATTGAAAGAGTAACTGAGGAAGATCCCGGTTTACAAAAAGCATTATAAATGATTGAGCGCACCGCTCGTAGGCGGTGCGCTTTTTTTAAAAAGAAAGGAGTGAAAATATGGCACGGTTTTGTCCCTTGTTTAGTGGCAGTAGCGGAAATTGCTTATATATCGGCACCTCAACAGCCGGTATTTTGATTGACGCAGGTGTCAGCGCACGGCGAATCGAACAAGCGCTTACTGCCCGTGAAATTGATCTCAACACCATTCGTGCCATATTTGTCACGCACGAGCACAGCGATCATATTTCAGGCTTGCGCGTGCTCCAAAAGCACCTTCATATTCCGCTCTATGCTTCTATGGGCACGTGTGAGGGAATAGCCGAAGCGGGTGCGTACGACAGCGATTATCTTGCTATAACCGATACGGTTGAGATGGATGAATTTTCCGTCACTCCTTTCAAAACCTCTCACGACAGCCGAGAAAGCACGGGTTTTCGCGTTACCCTGCGTGACGGACGAAGCGTAGGAGTTGCTACGGATCTTGGTGTTGTAACGTCAACCGTGCGTGAGCAACTTCGCGGTTGTGATTTGATACATATTGAGTCCAATCACGATGTGCGTATGTTGGAAAACGGACCGTATCCGTATGTGCTTAAACGACGCATACTTTCTTCATCCGGGCATTTATCCAACGAGGCGTGTGCAGCCGAATTGCCTGATTTCATTCGGCATGGTACAACACGTATCTTTTTGGGGCATTTAAGCCGTGAAAATAATTTGCCGACCTTGGCAGAGGCTACCGCACAATCCGCCCTGGAAACGTCCGGAATGACGCGTAATATTGATTACGTGCTGCAAGTGGCATCACCTGCAAACGATAAACCGTATACGCTTTTTTAAGGGGATATACTATGTTGACTGTAACAATTGCTTGCGTTGGAAAGCTAAAGGAAGCTTACTGGCGGGATGCTTGTGCCGAATACACCAAACGTTTGTCTGCGTTTTGCCGATTGGAAATTATAGAGGTAGCAGAGGAACGCTTGCCCGATAATCCGTCTGCAGCACAAATTACCGCTGCACTGGAGGAAGAAGGGCACCGTCTGTTATCTCGTATTCCCGCAGGTATCCCGATGATTTCCTTGTGCATTGAGGGAAAAGGGTATACTTCGGAAGGTTTATCCAAGCAACTCGCACAATGGACGGTTGATGGCATCAGCCACGTGGCATTTGTTATCGGCGGTTCTTTTGGCTTGTCACCGCTGGTTAAAGAAACCTCGCGTGTTAAACTGTCGATGTCCGGTATGACATTTCCGCATCAAATGGCACGTGTTATGTTGCTCGAACAGATCTATCGCGCTTTGCAAATCTCGGCAGGCGGCAAATATCACAAATAATCTAAAACAAGAGCTCCCCTCGGTATGGGGAGCTCTTGTTTATTTTTCAGATGCTTTTTTATATTCCAGCGGAGACATACCCATTGCTTTTTTAAAGCAGTAGTTAAAGTTCCTCACGCTTTTAAAACCACTTTCATAAGCGACATTCACCATTTTTTTGCCGTCTTCTTCTAACAGTAATAGAGCTGTTTGTATACGATACGTGTTCAAAAACTCGGTGAAAGACATATTGAACATAGAATGAAAATAACGCGAAACGTAATGATAATCATACCCCAACAGCTGTGATAAATCTTTCAGAGAAATATCTTCAGTATGCTTTTGTTCTATAAAAGAGCAAATAGTATCGATATTTTGTGTTTCCTTGTTTTCCTCAAAAACAACCGATTTTTTAAATTCATTGCAAACAGCATACAAACAGGATTTTAAAAGATAAATTGAAGTATCTTTCGTATAAATCAGGTTTTTCAGTAAAAAAGTCTTTACCGAATCATCGCACGTAAAGGTGAAGCTTGATGCTTTTTTCTGTGAAGTTTGCTTGCCGAAGGTGTGAATGAAATCTTCCGAAAAAACCATAACCCAATATTGGGTGTTATTTTTCGGTTTAATCGAATGAATAGCATAGGGGAGACACAACCCGAATTCTCCCTCTTGTAGCGAAAAAGCAGAACTATTCACGGTACATTCAATACCGCCTTTAACAACGTAAATCAACTCATAATTTTTGTGAAAATGCGGCTCCCACACTTCCTTATCGTAAAAGAAAGCGTTGTAATTGTAACGGCCTCCTGAATTGTGCGGCTGATGAAAAATCATTATAGTACCTCGAAAAGTTAACTTATTGCTGATATTTTACAATTTTTAGCAAGAAATTGTCAAGTATTTGCTATAAAATAGAAAAGAAAGGGAGTGTTTTTGTGAATCAAGATATTTATCGGTTTTATCTTTCCAAAAAACACCATACGTATCGCAGAACGTTGGATATAAATTTGGCTGAAACCTTTTCGCGTGAAAAGGTGGCGCCCATTGAAAGAATGGCCAGACGCTTTGATTTGTTATGCAACAAAGAAAAAGCGGTTATTTTTGATGGCGAACAAATCGTTATGATGCGCACCATTGCCAATCTTCCTCAGATTTTTACTGACGAGGAATGGGCTGATATACGCGCAAATCATTATATCCACGAACTGGGATTTATGTCGAACGTGTCACCGAATTATTACGACGCAATTGCTGTCGGCTTGTTGAAAAAGAGAGAAACCGCTGATGAATACGGCAAACGCGCAATTGATAACATTCTCATACTTTCCGACAAATATTTAGAAGAAGCCAAAAAGCAGGGACGTGCGGATTTAGTAGAGATTTTTACACAGATCCCTCGCTATCCGGCTCGCAATTTCCGCGAAGCACTACAATTCTTCCGTGTTCTTCATTTTGCACTTTGGCTTGAAGGGGATTATCATAACACGATCGGTCGTTTTGATAAATTTATGTACCCGTATTTGAAGGCGGATATGGAAAAAGGTATTTACACGGAAGAATCGGCATTAGAGCTTGTGGAGGATTTCTTCTTATCTTTTAACAAGGACAGTGATATTTACGTCGGTGTTCAGCAAGGTGATAACGGTCAAAGTATGATGCTTGGCGGCATTGACGAAAACGGAAACGACGTTTTTAACCTTTTGTCCGAGTTATGTTTAAAGGCATCTTACAACAATAAAATGATTGATCCTAAAATCAATTTGCGTGTTTCCAAATCAACTCCACCTGAACGCTATACGCTTGCCACACACTTGACAAAAGCGGGACTCGGGTTCCCGCAATATTCCAATGACGATCTGGTGATACCCGCTTTAGAAAAGTTGGGATATGAGCATAACGATGCAGCAAACTATACCGTTGCTGCTTGTTGGGAGTTTATTATTCCAAAAGTTGGTGCTGATATTGCAAATATTTCGGCTATATCCTATCCGAAGGCAGTAGATATTGCATTGCACGAGCATTTGCACTCTTCTAATACGTACGAAGAATTTTTCGCTCACGTACAAAATGAAATCCGGAAAGCTTCTGACGCAATTTGCGACAGCATCCGCGATGTGTGGTTTGTACCGTCACCATTTTTAAATGTGTTAATGGATTGCAATATCTACGAGGGTGGAAAATACAATAACTTTGGTGTACACGGCACAGGTATTGCAACGGCAGCCGATAGTCTTGCAGTTATTAAAAAATATGTTTTTGAAGAAAAAACAATTGGGAAGCAAGAACTCATTGATGCCGTAGACAATAATTTTGAAGGTACACCTGAACTGCTGCATACGTTACGCTATGAAGCACCAAAACTGGGAAACAACGATGATTTCGTAGATAACATCGCAACAGAACTATTAGACACCTTATCGGCGGCTTTCAGAGGTAAGGTGAACTGCCGCGGTGGCATTTACCGCGTTGGGCCCGGTTCGGCTATGTATTATTTGTGGCACGCCAATGAGATTGGCGCTTCGCCCGACGGAAGACGTAACAAAGAACCGTTCGGCACGAACTTCTCTGTGAGTCTCTTTGCAAAAGTAAAAGGGCCGATCTCGGTCATTGCTTCTATGACAAAGCAGAATTTTATGGATGCGATCAACGGTGGTCCGCTGACATTGGAGTTCCATCAAAGTGTATTTTCCGATGATGACGGTGTGCAAAAAGTTGCCACACTCGTCAAAAATTATATTGACAGAGGCGGACACCAGCTCCAGCTTAACACCATCAACCGTGAAAAATTGCTTGACGCGCAAAAGCATCCCGAGAATCATAAACAACTTGTTGTTCGTATTTGGGGTTGGAGTGCCTATTTCGTGGAACTCGATAAAGAGTACCAGGATCATGTAATTGCAAGACAGGCTTATACTGTATAAAGATGACAGGAGATATTATGAATAAACATCCTAAACTATTATTTATGGGTGACAGTATTACTTCGCTGGGAGTAACATCACGTGGGTGGGTAGGTTATTTTAACCAAATTATTAAACCGTCCCACTTTGAAAACGTTGCTGTTGCCGGAGCTTGGTGGGAAGATTATGATGACACCGTATATGACGGTAATCCTTTATTTAACACTAATCACAACAACGTTATAGGCAATCAGGTGGAAAAAGTGTTACGCGCCAAAGCTTCCGGACAAGTAGGATTCGCAGACTTTGATTGTATTATTATAGCAGCGGGTACGAATGGCGGGAATACCATTACAAACGATTCCATAAACCATATCAACGAGCAGTTTATTCAAGAAGATAAGACGATGGTGCCTCTGGAGAATGTTGATAGGCAAACCTGGGCAGGTGCTATGCGATATACCTACGAAAAACTAAAATGTGCATACCCAAACGCTTCTATATTCTATTGTTCACCTGTTCAAGGTAATGAACATATACGGCCATACCAATTTATTCAAAGAAAAAGACAGTTGATGAAAGAAATTTGCGATAGATTGTCTGATGTGATATTTATTGACACGTTTTTATGCGGAATCTGTGGCTGCTATGAATTCAAAGAAGAAAGTGGTCGAGATTTAATTGATGGTTTACACCCCAATATCAGCGGCGCAAAAAAAATAGGGGAGTATAACGCTCGCGAAATTATGCGTTACATTAACTTATGAACGGTTTTATATTTGATATCAAAGAAATGGCGATACACGACGGCCCCGGTATTCGTACAACCGTGTTTTTTAAAGGCTGTCCACTGCGTTGTCAATGGTGCCACAACCCCGAAGGGTTAAGTTTTCAACCACAGCTTATGTATAAAAAGGCTACTTGTATCGGGTGTAAGCGTTGCCAAAAAACATGTCAACACGAAGACTGCAAACCGTTCGGCAGGTGCATACATGCCTGTACGGAGAATTGTCTGGAAATTGCGGGGAGAGAGGTGTCTGCTACCGAACTGGCAACCGAACTCAAGAATACGGCTGAAATTTTAGGCGAAAGTTTCGGCGGATTCACCTTTTCAGGCGGCGAACCGTTGGCACAGCCCGAATTCCTGCTCGCTTTAGCGGAAGAATTACGTGAATATCATCTTTGTATCGAAACGAGTGGTTATGCAGACGCAAACGTTTTTAAACGAGTGATAGATAAGCTTGATCTTGTGATTATGGATATCAAACTTGTTGATGAAGCGGAACATAAGCATTACACTGGTTGCAGTAACCGAAAAATTCTTGAAAATTTTGAGTTCTTACGCAGCAGCCAAAAACCATACATTATCAGAACCCCTCTGATCCCGGGCATTACAGATACAAAGGAAAACCTAGACGCTGTTAAAACAATAATAGGGAATAGCAGCTGGGAACAACTTCCCTTTAACACGATGGCAGGAGCCAAATATGCAATGTTAGATATACCATATCTATTGGACGCCGAAACTCTACTATAGAGTTTCGGCATTTCCTTTACCGTATCTGTTCATTTCATAAAATATCAATACACGACAACACCTGACAAATCTCGCGAGTCATTTTTATGAATAATTACTTTTTAGTTTTCCATATTCCTTTTATTTTTATTCTTTTGCACAAACTTGAAAAATAATTTCCAATTACTTGAAATAACTTCCAATTTATGGTAATCTAATGTTGCCGGCAAAAATATTAGGGAGGTTTATGTAACTTGGAGAAGAAAATCAAGGTACTGTTAGCGGATAACAGCGAAAGTTTTGGAATACCATGTGCCGCAAGGATGCGGAGTCACGGATTAGAAGTCGATTTGACGGAGAAGGATGGTAAATGCGTTGTCGATAGCATTTCACAAAAGAAACCGGATGTTGTCATTTTGGATTTCTTTTTACCAAGGTTAGATGCGATCGGTGTAATGAACAGCGTCCGTTCAATGAACTTACCGTACACGCCGCAGTTTATGGTTATGTCCGGATTCGATAATCCCAACTTGGAACGTGAAGCCATTGAAGCGGGAGCGGCTTATTATTTCTTAAAACCGTTTGATGCCAATGAGATGTCGGTGAGAATATTATCGTTATCGAGCAAAGACAATATTGAGCCAATTCGTCAAAGCGCAAACGGCAATACCAATTTAGAGATTCGTGTTACGGATATTTTGCACCAGATCGGTGTACCGGCGCACATTAAGGGGTATCAATATTTACGTGATTCTATCATGATGGCAATTGAAGACGATGAAATCATCAATGCTGTCACCAAACGTTTATATCCCGCCGTTGCGAAAAAGCATGGAACTACTTCTTCGCGCGTAGAACGCGCCATCCGTCACGCGATCGAGGTAGCATGGGATCGCGGTGACGTCGATGTCTTGAACTCTTATTTTGGATATACCATACATAACGAACGCGGCAAACCGACTAACTCTGAGTTTGTTGCCATGATTTCGGATAAATTCCGACTGCAGTTGAAAATATCTTGACGTATTTCGTCGTGTTATAGCAAAAAAAGAGCGCGCCTGTCATTTGTACAGACGCGCTTTCAAACATTTATGCTTTAGATTTTCCTTGTTTATCCATTGTTACCTGTGATAACGGATTTAATTTAGCAGCATTTTCAATTTGTTCACTGGATAGATGTGTATAGATCTCCGTAGTGCCTAAATTTTCGTGACCCAAATAATTTTGCAATACTCGCAGATCGACACCACTTTGATACATCAGCGTTGCGGCAGTATGTCGAAGCTTATGAGCCGTCATTTTTTGAGCGCCGTCCACATGCGCCAAATAACCTTTCACGATATAATGAACACCCTGCAGGCTGATACGGCTCTTTAAACGGCTCAAAAAGAGCGCGTTCTTATCTTTGACACCGTCAACAGGCCTAACCTTTAAATACTGTTCCAGAGCTTGCTGGCACGCTTCGTTGAGGTATAGCATTCGTTCTTTATTGCCTTTTCCGCGAACACGCAGCGTATGATCGGTGTGATTGATATCCGTCAAATTGATATTTACAAGCTCTGCGCGCCGTAAACCGCAATTTAAGAACAAGACAAGCATACAGTAGTCCCGTTCCGCAAAATCGCCGGAAACGCTGTTTAAAAGGGCAACAGACTGTTGTAACGATAAATATTGCGGTAACGACTTCTTGGGTTTAGGAGTTTCTAAGTTTTTAACCGGATTATGCTCCAGATAATGCGAGTAATCCGTTAAATAACGAAAGAGCATTCGCACAGAACTCGTTTTACGCGCACGTGTTTTATTGGAATTGCTACGCTCATTGCGCAGGTAGTTCATATATTCGTACACGTCGGTTGTTGTTATCGTACGCAGAAAGTCCAGATCAATATCCGCAATGGATATCTCATCGTTGGAAACGGTAGGGGGGACAAGCCCGCGAAGTTCCTTCATATACCGAAAAAACGTGCGCAGATCAATAAAGTATTCATTAATGGTATTTTCAGAACGCCCTTTGATTGTTTGCATATATCCCAAATATTCCTTCATAATCGGAGGACACTGTGACATATATTCTTTTCGCATAGGACATCTCCTTTGTGAAACATTGTTTCACGATAGATATATAGCAACTTTATAATAAAAGTATACCATATCAACTATACAAAATAAATAGTAATTTTTCAAATTTCTGTAATAGGTGAAAGCTGTTTTCTCGCAAAATTTGCTAAACCACGGCGGTACCGCCAAATTTGATACATTTACCTTTAGGTAACCAAATTTCTCTAATTTTTTCAATTTGACGAGTTTTAGCCAAAAATACGATCCGATAGAAATTTTCTGAATGAACCAGTATATGTCAGGAAAATTTCTATCGTCTGGAAAACCGAGGTTAAAAAGATTGCGAATGAAAAAATCAGAAATATATATAAAGAAAGTATATCAATACAAAATTATTGGTGATTCTACAGTAAAACAAATATTCTTGAAGCAAAACACAAGAATAATCGTTCTTTACATAAAAGACCGGCTATAAGGTGGAATAGCGCGCAAAGCGCTCTATACCGGCTTTTTCTTTATTTGCCCCTCCTCTCAACTATACAAAATATTCATTTTGTATAGTTGGCACAATGGGAATAGGTCGAAGCTTTTAGGCCCTCCCTCGTCACGGTTTGAGAAAAAGCGGAAAAATCAGATTCTTATTATAGTAGTATAAATAAAGATAATGAAAAACAAAATTAAAACAACGACGCAAGAAAAGAATTTACTGTGAATGAGAAATAAATAAATCAAATGATAAATTCAAAAAATAAATTCTCCCCCGTTTCAAAAAAACAAAAGCCTCCGAATATCGGAGGCTTTTGTGGTATTAGTAAATTTTGTCGATGATTTCGGAACCTTTATACAAGGGATGTACTACAATGTTTCCGTCAAGGCTCCAACCAACGCAATGGCCATCTTCAGCGAACAACATACCAACGCGTTCCGGACAGAAGATCAAGTATTCCTCGACGAACTCATATTCGCCCATAAAGAAATCGTCGCCCACACCTAACATAGACATTGCAAATCTAAGTAAGCAATCAAGTTCATGGCGATATTCCATATTTCCGCGTTTATGAACCAACGTTTTGGACGGCTGATAATATTTTGCGCAAAATTCCGTAAACGTTTCAGGCGAATCACCGAGCGGACGATACAGATAACCGCCGTGTTTGGTGGGATCAATTTCACGGAAACCATATTTGCGATAGAAACGATCAATAATAGCGGGTTCTGCCGTGCAGAACAGTGCCAGAGGCACGTCGCCACGCGTTAAGATATCCGATGCCCAAACTTTTAAAACCTCGTCGCCAAGGCCTTTTCCGCGGGCTTCGGGCAAGGTTAAGAAGTGACCGAAGTTACCAACAGCATCCTTGTGTTTGCCCCAACCGGACCACAGTCTGTTATAACAGCCGTTCTCATCGTATGCGATATAATAATTATCCACACACAAATCGGCAAGTTCGCCCTTTACGCGTCTTCTGATGGTTTCAGCGTATGCCACTTCCGGCTTGTCATCTTTAACCATACCCCAAAGCGCTTCATACGCTGCATTGGGCAGTTGTCCTGCAAAATATTTTTCAAATTTCATTATTTATGCTGTCCCCTCTGCTTACATTTTGATATAGCCGTATTCAGCCATTAACTCAAGCGTACCGACAAAATCCTCTATTTCTTCATCACTGTAACGGGTGTTCAGATCCCATTCTGCTTCGATCAACAGATCTTTCAAGGATTTTTTACCGTCCATACCGGTGAAGACAAAGCTCAAAAGTGCCACGATATACGGACGCAAACGCACTTTCATCGGCATAGCAGCAAAGTCGTGCGGAATACCGACGGTCAATCTTGAAGGACGGACATCTGCATATTTTTCGAGAATAAGCGTTGCCGGATTCGGAGCAGCCGGAACCGGTTCTGTGTTGTTTACGTAATCATCAATCGTTTGACAAGCAGCCTCGATCGCCGCCGGATCCACATCAGCCTTAGCAAAATCGCGGATATTGGCGATTTCGATGTCTGCCGCATGACGCAAACGAGCCACAGCATCAGTTGCAGGACGAAGCGGGCAAATATCCGCCTTACCTCTCAAACGAGCAATGGAATATTGTGCAGCTGTCGGCAAGAATGCAGCAATTGCTTCCGGATCAGGGCAAACCGTTGCCGCTACGTGCGCAGCATAAACAGCAGACATGCGAGAAAATTGCTTATAGTTCAAATAGCCAAAGCGTTGCGCGGAGTTGTGCCAACAATGCTCAGGATATCGAACGTTCATCGGCATAATGGTGGGCAAACCCATATCGGCATCCGAAAGGAAGCTGTCGCCCGACCAAGAGTAATGCCATTGACCAATGTGCGGCGCCAAATTGATATCGCGTTCGTAAATACGCCACATACCTTCCAAGAGTACGTTTGAGTAGAAAGGCACAGCGGTCGGTGCAAAGCCAAGGGTCATCAACGGAGAGTTGGTCGGCATACCATCGTTACTGATTGCACCAATACACTTACCTTTAAGGATGGGACCGTAATAATTGGCACAAGCGGCAAAGCCGTAAAGTTCCGGCGCCAAGATTAAACGAATGGAATATTTTAACGGTTTAATCTTCCCTGCTTCAATCGCCTGTTTAAGCAAGTGCAGAATGAAGATACTTAAACAAACACCGTCATTGTTATCATTCTCGAGCGGCTCGCCGTTGTGTGCCAAGATCCAAAACTCTTTCGGGCTTTCGCCTTTTAAGTAAGTGGTAACAACAGGCATTTTACCGGCGAAACGACGACCGTCGCATTCTGCTTTAACAGTTACTTCACCGGCGGCACAAGCTTTTTCCAGCTTACGTTGCATATTCGGCGATACGGAATAGCCAACGAAATCACGTTCACCTTCAATGGGATGCCAGCAGTTTGTTTCGGTGCAGTTGTTTGCCCAGAGCAAACAATCAGGATGGGTGCCACCATCGATGGTACCACCGCTCACCAAACCGATAGCACCTCTGTCCAAAATGGGCGGCAATGCTCTGTCAGTCGGAAGAATGTGCTGCGGCAACAAGATCATTGCGCCGGTGACATCCTCACCTGCCATCATCTTATCCCAAGTGACTAAGCGGGTCGTGACACCTTCTTTGGGAGTTGCAGTGGAACCACGAATAACCGAAAACGGCTCTTGCTCGTAATCGGCGATAACCCTGTCCCCTTCCCAATCGGACAAGATCGTCAGTTTTGCATGATCGACATCCCAGCACAGGGGCATAACTTTATCCTGAAAAACTGTTTTACCGTCAAAATCAATTTCCGGTCTTTCAGGCTCAAACCCCAGCTTTTTCAACAAATCTGCCGCATAGTCCATAGCATTATGGTTTGCGCGGTAGGTTTGCGGCAACTCTCTTGCGAGCAATGCCTGCGTGTGTTCTTTCAGGAAAGCTTCATCTTGCATTTCCCAAAAGATATCAAAATACTTTTTCATTTACAACACACCTTTCCAAATTGGATAATATTCCAATGGTTTCATCCTCTTTATACCACCATCAAATCGCCATGTCAAGCAAAAACGCCCACCCTAATCAACAAATACAAAAAATGGACAAATTCAACAAAATTACACTTTTAGAATTTCCCTTTGACAAAAAATAAAACGGCTCAAACGAGCCGTTTTATTTATAATATTTCGTTTAGTTTTTTGATGATCGCTTCTGCGAAACGTTCGTGTGCTTTGGCACCGGGATGATGTCTGGAGCCTTTCAGCTCAGGTGTTGCTCTCGGGAGCTGCAACGTGAAGACCTTGTCATCCCCTGTCTCGCGCTTAAACTTCTCTGCGCCTTCAATAATCTGCGGATCAAGGGCATCTGTCAGCATATTATAACAAACCAAAATAATAGTGTTTTTATTCCTTTTTCGAATTTTAGCGCAGAAATCATAAATTGCTTCAACAATATAATGAAGATCATCCGGTCGCTTTAATTTGTGAGAAACGCCATTCTCATCGATCCACGGCACGCTTTTTTCCGTAAATGCGTTAGCATCGTTTGTACCAAGACTGATGATCGTGATGTTTGTTCTGTCGTTTTCAACATCGAAAATATCACCGCCACCGAGTTCATTAACTTCAGGCGATTGATAGGTGCCGAACACGTAGTCGTAATATTTCGGAATGGCATGTTCACGATTGTTGTTGCGATCGGTAAAAACGCCCCAACCTCCGTGTGAAAAAACGCTCCAATCAGCATCAAGCGCTTTTGCAACAGTGAGAACATAATGACCGCGAGAACTGAAAACAGCAGGCGACCACTCTGTCATAGAAGGATCACCGGCTAACCCTTCACCGGCGGTTACGCTGTCACCAAATGCTTCAATCTTGTATTTTCGTTCCGGGAGCGGCTTAAATTCGCCATCGATATACAACGCGTCAAACGTAAGAAGCGTTGTAGCCAGCGCCGACGTTTCTCGATAAATGCGAATGTTTTTAATTTGCTCCGCCGCCAACCCACGCATAATACACACTTTATGCGTACCGATATCGATCGGGAAACGGAACATTTCAAATCCATCAATTTCTACACGAAGATACGCATCTCCGGTGCAAGTATACTCAAGCCACAATTCTGTACCGGTTATGTTGAATTCAATCGCAGAAGCAGACCAAAACAGCGGAATGCCTTTTGTTTTTCGGTTGCTTACTCGTCCGTGCACCCTAATTTCGGGCACTTCTGTGCATAGATGTTTTGTTAAATTCATTTCTGTACCTCCAAAGCCCATAGTTAACGCTCGTAAAAACATAAGACATTGTCAATCACTTCGTCCAAACAGTGCAAATCACTCACAAACTTCTCTTTATCAACTGTTTGATAGGATGTCCACGTTTTTTCGGCAAGCGCAGGAAGACGTTCTTTTAATTTTGAAAACTCATCGCGTAACATATCACAGCGCGGAGCGTATCCGTTCGATGGCTGCATTCTGTCACCCCACACACAAATTTGGCCACCCAAAATGGCGGGACTTTCCTCTGTCACGATGGGAGCTTTCGTCGCCTGTGATTTTTCCCACCAATGGTTCCAGCGGTTTTTCTCCCAATCCAAAATCTCCTCCGTTGGCCACATCCGTTGAGGATGAACAATGTAGAGCGGTTGCCAAGAGGCATTGATAATGTTAAAACCACCACGCAACAACGACGGTGCTATTTGATAGTAGGACTCCCAACTAAACACCAAGGTTTCTTTGGGAATCATGGAATTTGTTTTTTCACTAAATCCTTCCCAAACCACCGGGATCTTTCCCATATCAAGAATCATTTGGCTGAAACGTGCAACGCAGTGACCGTAAAGCTCGTGAATATCGGAGAGTCCGTGTTCCGCGCAGTATTTCATAGACGCTTCACAGTTTGCCCATTGATCAATTTGCGCCTCATCCCCGCCAATATGTATCCACGGCGAATCGTAAAACACTTCCGTTACTTCTTTAAAAATTTGTTCCATGATAGCAAATGTTTTCTCGTCCGCTCTCATTATGCCGGAAACGCCGCCGGTTTCGGCGGTTGTCTCTGCACCTTCTGTTTCACTAACCGTTCCAAAAAGATCGGGATAAGCCGTATTAAACGCGCGGAAATGACCGGGAGCGTCAATTTCAGGTACAATCATTATGCCGCGGTCATGACAGTATTCGATTAACTTGCTAAGTTCCTCGTGCGTGTAGTGCTCATCAGAAACAGCGCTTGGCAACGACGAAAAAGGAAATCGAATCGCTTGATCATCGGTCAAGTGAAGTTGGAACCGATTGATCTTATAAAACCAACAAAGGTCTGCTACGGCATAGAGATACTCAATCTCATGAAAACAACGCACCGTATCAATCATAACACCGCGCCAACTGCTGTCTGGTGAATCAACAATTTCACATTGCGGGAAAACCACACCGTTGTCGGTAGTTTGAGCCAACTGCAATAGCGTCGCAAGTGCATAATTCGCTCCAACGTTTGTGGATGCCGAAATAATAACGTGGTCATCAATTGACATACGATACCCATCGTTGAGTCCATCCTCAAAAACCAATTCAATTGCTGATGATGATTTTTCAACAAAACCAAAAAGACGCTTAGCATACTCCCTAAACGCACAGATAGCCGGAGTGAAAATCGGGTCTGTTTTTGTGACCTCAAATGCTGCGGGAATCGTACTGCCTGTAATGTCAATCTTTTTAGGACGTGGGATGGGATATTTCATCCAAAAACCACCTTTCGGTTTGTTAGTCACATTATACCGCCACCAAAGCAAAAAAGCAAGAATTTGATGGATACTTGATACGTTTATAAACAAAAAACTCGACGCACCATTTGGTGTGTCGAGTTTCTATCAGTTGTGCCAATTAAACTCTGTCATCATACATTTCCATTGCTTCTGCAATGTCATCAAAGCTATTGCATTTTCCGTTCTTAACGTAAAGATATGACGTTGTCATACCGCTTACGAGGCAGCTCTTTACGTCCAAACCGGCAAGAAGACCCGCACAGAAGCCGGAATTGAAGTTATCGCCACCACCGGTGGTCTTCTTGGGTTTCTCGCACAAAATACCTTGTACCTCTACCTCGCCGCCATCGTATACGGCAGCAGAGCTGTCAACCGGATGAATGATTACCGTACCGATGCCTGAAAACTCCTTAATCACTCGTGCAATAGCCAAGGAACCCTCGTATTCACCCTCACACAAAACAGAATGCATTACCATCGATTCGCTCTTGTTCAATCCAAGGTAAGTGGGAGCATATTCGCTGTAACGACCGAACATTTTAAGCGCCGCTTTAATTTCTTCGGGAGATCTTTTAGCGCAATCGGCAATATCAATGTAAATTTTTCTGTCTTTTTTCTTGAGTTTAGGCATTACCACCTCAAGAAATTTTTCATATATTTCGTGGAAGTGAACGAGGTAACTCCAGTTCACAAGAGTAATGATATCGGCATCTTCAAAATATTTCACTATTTCGTCAATGCTGACACGCTCAATCAGATCATTCCAAGTAAACTTGCTGATCTCCTTGATATTACTCATGATAATTTTTCCGTCTTCAAACTCGAACAGATAGGAGTATCCGGGTTCGCCGACGGTTATCGTCTTGCAATTCTCATGCAAATCAAACACGGGATTCATTTCGGGATAGCCGAGAGTACCCACACAAGTGCTGTTAACACCCATATTGGCAAGTCCGTTTATATAGTGAGGTCCGCATCCACCGAAATCCGTCTTTTCAAAAACAAGCTCAATATTGCCGCTTATTCCCGCAAGACTGGATACCTTTTCACCGAATTTATCAATCGTGGGATAGTAGGTGCAAGTGTTTTCATCAGCACGAGTTCTGACAGGCTTTACAACGTAATCAATGAATCCGTCAAAACCAACACTGACACTCTTGGATTGTACAAGCGCCTTTTTTTCTTTAAACTGCTGTGAATACTTCATATTTCTCTCCCCAAAACATTTTTTGTGAAATACATTTTGACTACCAAAACTTACATGGAAATTATACTCATAAACCGGTTAAAAGTCAATGAATGTAGCCATTTTACTTTTGAAGAATTTTATAAGTACCGCTCACAATTGTCTTTGAACATTGTCCATCTTCAAAGCAATAGTGGGATTCAAGTTCTGCTGTTGCCTGCATATCCTTCGGAATTTCCACATTGAGAATGATGGTTTGCTCTTCCCTCTTCCACGATACTGTGATCTTGCCGGAAGGCGCATCATAATAAGCCGATGCATTGTCCAAAGCACCAATGAAAGACGGTTTTATTTTTAATGTGTTGATATTGTGCTTTTCGGGATTAAACTGAATTCCCGCGATACGCTTTATAAACCAAGCGCTAATATCGCCCCAAAAATGATGATTCATAGAGTAAACTCTATCCGGCAGGAAGTTTTCCCAAAGGGTCGTAGCACCTCGGCGGATCCAGTTCCCGTAGGAAGGAAAATCCTCTCGTGTAATCATTTTATAAGCCAAATCACTGTATCCGAACTGTGTCAATACGTGGAAAATCACTCTACCCCCAAGCACTCCCAGATCGATGTGATCATCGTAGGCGTGGATCATTTCCAAAAGCACCTGAAACGCAGCGCTTTGCTCAGGCTCTTCAAACACTCCGTAATAAAGCGCCATTGCTTGGCTGCTTTGACAATCTCCAAGTACGTGCATTGTATTAAAATCAATTAAATTAGCGCGTATGGATTCGCGATATTTTTTTGATTCATTACGGGCAAACACCGCATCTTCATCCATGTTTACCGCTACCAGCAGATCTGCCGTTTTGCTTGCAATGTCCATAGCCATAATCGAATCCGTCAGAATCAGAGGAGCCTTTGGTTTGAGACCGCCCACATGGCACCAGTCACCAAGCCCGATGCTCAACAGACCGTTTTCGTCGCAGCGAGTCCGCAGATAACGCAAATAGGCAAGCATAGCAGGAACAGATTCGGTTATGATATCCGTTTTCCCTCGATAGAGGTAGGTATAGTACGGGAGATATACCAACACGCAGTCCCATGCCGGTCCATTCCCCCAACTGAATCCCCAACCGGTTGTCGGAACAATTCCCGGGAGTGCCCCATCTTCCCTCTGGGCTTTGCAAATGTTGCGCATCCACTCACGATAATTGCGTTCCGGATCAAAGTTAAGCAACGCAGCCTCGCAAGTAAGAGCAGCATCTGCGGTCCACCCGTTTTTCTCACGTTGCGGACAATCGGTAGGAAAATGATGAAAGTTAGAAACAATACTGCGCCTTGTCATTTCCTGAAGCGTGTTTGTTACGGGATCAGAACACGTAAAGTCACCGCGGGTATTCAACTCAGTGTGATATACAAGGTAGGTCAACAATTCGTTGGTAGCTTGAGCTTCGGTAACGCCGCTCACCCGTACGTACCGAAAACCGTGGTAGGTAAACGTAGGCTGATATGTTTCTGTTCCTTCACCTTTGCAAATGTAAGTGTCTTTATGTACGATCTTTTCATCGCGTTCCCAGTTCTTCTCAGGAAACCATATCTGCGACACATTGAGATCTCCATCTTTTAACGAGTCTGCATACCGCAACTCGATTTTTTGCCCTTTCTCCCCTTTTATTTCAAGGCGACAAACTCCGGCGTGTGACACGCCAAAATCATAGATAAATCCGTTGTCACAATGGAGAATTTCAACGGGTTTCATTTCGCTTTCTTTGATAATGGGAGCAACATTCGCGAAACGGATCTCCCCTTTTGGCGCCGTAGCGTTCAGCGCGTTTCTCCAATTTGAATCGTCAAAATTCGGCTGATTCCAACCTTCGATCTCATAGTTCGCGTCGTAATATTCACCAAATCGGTAATCGTCGCTTCGAATGGGAGACGGTGCCGTTTTGAAATTTTGGTCACTCTTAAGTAAAATTTCTTTCCCCTGAGTGATGGTCAGCGCAAACATCGGCGCACTTCTAAAATCAGCCTTATCGAAATCCCAAGCATAGCCACCGGGATTATTTTGAAAACCGTTGCCGAGCAGAATACCAATTACGTTTTCACCCTTTTCGAGCGTCACGTCGTATTCATCATAGTATATGAAATCGTTTGTGTTGTTGATGTAAGGCGACAGATACCCTTTCGTTATACGAGCTCCGTTCAAGAAAAGCTCATAAAATCCGCACACCGCAACCGTAATTTTTGCAGTACACTGATGGCAAGAGGTATACGTCCGACGAAAATAATGTGCGGGGACACTCTTTTCAAAAGTATTGTATTCTTCGGTCGCCTTGATAAAATCGGTTTTAAAAATCATTTTTACACCACCAAACTAAGCACTGTTCACAATACAATATACCACATACTTGAGGTCAAGTAAATATTTTTCTTTGGCACGTTGCACCGATTTAGATACCGGTTAATTTTTGAAAATGTCAGGACGAAGTCCAGCGTTTATAAAATCATCATTACGAATCATACCGCCACCAAAACCAGCCGTGCGCATATGTTTATGATGGGAGTTAATATCAGCAGAAACGCTTCCGATTTCTTTTCCCATATCTTCAAGAATTTTTCCGTCAGGAGCAACAATCATGGAGCAACCGCCTTTTTCATCGCCGTCCATTGAATAGGACGATTTCGCTACAAATGCATTGCAACGAAAAGCAATCATTTTTGTTTGGGCGCGAATAATATCGGTTGCTTCTCCCCGTTGATAACCGGGAATTAAAATAATATCGCATTTTTGCGATGCCAAATATTCGATCTGCTCATTAAAGCAAACATCATAACAAGTTAAAAAACCGAAACGAATACCATCCAATTCACAAACGCAAGCTCCGTCACCATATTTAACACCCAAAGCAATTTCGCTTGGCGGAAGATGAATTTTATCATAAACAAAAGCCGTGTTGCCCTCTTTATCAAATAAATAGGTGCTGTTTTGAATGTCTCCATTCCTTTCTTCCAGCACATTTATTGCCACATAAGCTTTCTTTTCTTTGGCAATAGAT
>JAZQTM010000070.1:0-16583 GCA_045630765.1 Acutalibacteraceae bacterium
GTTGTTTCTCGTGCAGCGTCATCTTGTCAAGGCAGATGCTCTCCAGCACGCTGTGCGCTTTGTACAAGATCGTACCGCCGGGAGTTTCATACACGCCGCGGCATTTCATACCGACCAAACGGTTTTCCACGATGTCGATAATACCGATACCGTTGGCACCGCCGAGCTCGTTGAGTTTCAGAATAATGTTCTTGGCGCTCATCTTTTCGCCGTCCAACGCCACCGGAATACCCTTTTCAAACTCCAAGGTAACGTAGGTCGGTTTGTCGGGAGCGGCGATGGGGGAAACGCCCATCTCCAAGAAGCCGGCTTTTTCGTACTGCGGCTCGTTGCCGGTATCCTCAAGATCCATACCCTCGTGGGACAGGTGCCACAGGTTCTTATCTTTCGAATAGTTGGTTTCGCGGTTGATCTTCAGCGGAATGTTGTGAGCCTCCGCGTACTCGATCTCCTCTTCACGGGATTTGATATCCCACTCACGCCAAGGGGCGATGATCGGCATATTCGGAGCAAAATGCTTGAGTGCCAATTCGAAACGCACCTGATCGTTACCTTTACCGGTGCAGCCGTGGCAGATCGCGTCAGCGTTTTCCTTGATGGCGATCTCGGCAAGCCCTTTGGCAATGCAAGGACGTGCGTGGCTGGTACCGAGCAGATACTCTTCGTATACAGCGCCCGCCTTCATCGTCGGGATGATGTAATTGTCAACGTAATCGTCCGTCTGATCCAGTACGTACAGCTTGGAAGCACCCGTCTTGAGCGCCTTTTCCTCCAAACCATCCAACTCATCCGCCTGACCGACGTTGCCGGAAACCGCAATCACTTCGCAGTTATTGTAGTTCTCTTTGAGCCACGGAATGATGATGGACGTGTCTAAGCCACCGGAATAGGCAAGGACAACTTTCTTGATGTTTTCTTTATTCATTTTGAACGACCTCCAAAAATAAAAATTCAATATGTTCTGCATTATACCTCTTAATAAAGCGTTTGTCAACAGGATTTGTATATTTATTCACCATTTGTTTACTTTTCACAGAAGTACTTAAAAACACGAGGGAGAATTGGATGTTATTACGATGCTTGTTATATAAATTTGCGTTTTCTAATACAAACCTTTGCACCGAACGCATTTTTCAAACGAATAATTATGAATGAATATTCATCGTATTCATTCTGCGGGAAGTGATGACAAATCCGTGCGAGTGTGCTACTATATAGTGTAGAAAACGTGAAAGCACTCGAAAAGCGGGGTTGTCAAATGAACTTTGTCGTAAAGCTACTCGAAATTTTTGATGCACAAATGTCGCGCCCGACCCTATACGGATGGTTTCATCTGGTGTGGTTTGCGCTGACGATAGCGGCGTGTGTGTTGCTGTGGCGGTATTGTCGCAACACCTCTCCGGAGCGTGTACGAGCGGTCGTCTTTTGGACGGCAGTCGTCGTAATGGTGCTCGAAGTATATAAGCAGATCAATTACACCTTCGGGTACGATAGCGGAACTGTCACGGCGGATTTTCAGTGGTACGCCTTCCCGTTCCAATTTTGTTCAACGCCGATGTACGTGGGCATCTTGATGGGCATCTTCCAAAAAGGCAAGGTGCACGATTCACTGGCGGCATTCCAGGCGACCTACTCGGTCTTTGCGGGTGTTTGCGTGCTGTTCTATCCGAACGATGTGTTTATTACGACGATCGGTATCAATATTCAAACGATGATCTGTCACTGTTCTATGATCGTCATCGGCGTTTACCTGATGGTTACGGGATACGTTAAGTTGGAACATAAAACCGTTTTGAAAGCCATTCCGGTATTTGCGATCGCCGTGGCAGCTGCTTCCGTGATGAACGAGATCGCGCATTACAGCGGACTTCTTGAAACGGATACCTTTAATATGTTTTATATCAGTCCGCACTGTGATCCGTCCTTGCCTGTGTACTCGCTGGTACAGCAAGTCGTTCCGTTCCCGTTCTGTTTGATTCTCTATATTGCCGCCTTTTCGTTGGCAGCATATCTGATCTTACTGATCGCGATAGCGGCCAAACGCATAGCAACAAAAAAAGACCGATAGGCAACCGCCTATCGGTCTTTTTCTTACTTGTTTTACGCTTCCTCGACAGCGCCGCTGCGCACGGCTTCGAAGTCCTCCACAATTTCCTTGGAGGGAGCTTTTGTCAGCAACGAGAACACGACGATGCAGATGCCGGAGAAGATGAACGCGGGGAGCAGTTCGTAGATGGCAAACACGCCGCCGAGCTTACTGATGACCAGTTTCCACAGGAACACCATACCGCCGCCGCCGATCATACCCGCGATCGCGCCGACTCTGTTAATGCGTTTCCAGAAGAGGGAGAAGAGTATCAGCGGACCGAAGGTCGCGCCAAATCCTGCCCAGGCAAAGGAAACAATCTGGAAGATGATGCTGTTTTCATCCAACGCGATCACGATACCGATCAAAGCCAGGGCAAGCAACGTGATACGGGTGATGGTCATGACCTGCTTATCGGTCGCGTTTTTCTTGCACACACCCTGGAAGATATTTTTAGCAAACGCGGAAGCCGCGATCAGCAGATACGAGTCGGAGGAGCTGATGGTAGCGGCTAAAATACCGGCCATAACGAAGCCTGCGATGATAGGAGGCAGGAAGCTTTCGGAAAGAACGATAAAAATATTTTCGGATGTCGATTTGGTTAAAAGCATATCAGCGGCATCCAGTTTTCCGTTCATAAAGAGTTGACGGCCGACGATGCCGATAAAGACGGCAACGGCAAGCGAGATAACCACCCAAACGGTGGCAATACGGCGCGAACGCTTGAGCTCGTCTTCCTTGCGGATCGCCATAAAGCGCAACAACACCTGCGGCATACCGAAGTAGCCGAGTCCCCACGCCAGGGTGGAGCAGATGGTGAACAGGTTGTAGTTGCCCGCTTCGCCGAACAACGGTTTGCCGGCTTCTACCAGTTGCGTACCGTCCGAAACGGTCGGAGATGCGATACCGAAGAATTCAAAGAAACCGGGAATGGACTTGGCATTATCCAGTACCGCACCGAGTCCGCCGGCACGGACGGTGCTGATAACGACGATGACAGTCAGCGCGACGATCATCACGATGGCTTGCATAAAATCGGAAACACTTTCAGCCAAAAAGCCGCCGAGAATGGTGTACAACAACACAAAAACGGCACCGACGATCAGCATGGTTTGATAGGGCATACCGAACAACGCGGAGAACAGTTTGCCGCAAGTGACGAAGCAACTGGATGCATATACGGCAAAAAAGATCAGAATAAAGAGCGCCGAAATGATCATAATGACCTTTTTCTTTTCACGGAAGCGGTTGGAGAAAAATTCCGGCAACGTGATCGAGTTGTTGGCGCGCACGCTGTACCGACGCAAGCGCTTGGAAACGATGAGCCAGTTCAGATATGTACCGACGGCAAGACCGATCGCGGTCCACACCGCATCCGCTAAACCGCACCAGTATGCTACACCGGGCAGTCCCATCAGCAGCCAACCGCTCATATCGGAGGCTTCAGCACTCATTGCCGTGACCCACGGGCCGAGCGAACGACCGCCTAAAAAATATTCCTCTGAATTTTTGTTTGCGCGTTTGGCGTAGACGACACCGATTACAATGACCACCGCCATATACACGATCATCGCAATTAGGATTTGCAGGGTATGGTTGTCCATTATAATACCTCCTCAAAATGGAACGATATACGTCATAATATCACAGTTTTTGGTTTCGTTCAAGGAAAATTTTGTCTTTATATCACTTTAAAAACCCCGCCCGATAGTGATTGGGTGACATACCGACGTACTTTTTGAAACTGGACACGAAGTAGGCGACGTTGCTGTATCCGACCATATACGCGATTTCGTTGACGGGCAGATCCAGGCGGGACAACAGTGCTTTCGCCTCACGCAGACGCGTGTGAATGAGATACTGTTGAGGTGTCATCCCCGTTTTCCTCTTAAAATAGCGTATAAAATAGCATTTATCCAAATGGATCAGAGAGGCTAAATACTCAATATCCAACTTCTCCGCATAATGTTCGGAAATGTAGGAAGTGACGATATGGATTCTGGACGATTTTTCTTTCGTGTGTGCGGCAACGTTTTCAAAACTGTCCGACAGCACCAGGAACAAAAAACGATGCAAGTCATTTTGCAGAGTTTCCGCTTGGTTATCGTACTGATAGGTGCGGATGATCTTTTGCAGGATGTTCTTTAATTCCTCGATGTGAGTAGGGTAGAAACAAGTGGGAATACACTCCATCTGTTCTTTGGTGATGAATCCCTCGTCGGATTCCTCCGCAGCAAGTGTGATGATATAGTTATCGTACCGTCCTTTGCTGCAAACGACCTGTCCGGGCTTGCGGTATACCAGACAGTCGGCGTTGGTTTCCACAACTTGATCGTCAATGGTTATTTGTCGATTGACATCGCCAAACAGATCAAATTCATATAACTTTACCGACCGCGGTTTAGAGGTGATCACACGATCGACAACAAAATGGTTGGTTTCACGGATCTCAAAACGCAACGCAATCCCTCCCTCTTAAGCGGTATCATACTCGAAACAAGCAAAAAAGTCAATATTTCGAAAATTATAGTCAATATATCGGCTTTATCACACCGTTTACGTTTGATATAATGAAATTAGCTACTATCGAAAGGGGCTATGCAAAATGCAGTACGGAACACCGGAATATCGTGAGAATTCAGGGCGCGCAAGTCGATGGGAGATCCCCTCAAAGGTCATTTCCGTTTTAATGGACAAGCGTCCCGGCTTTGACGAGAATGCGGCGCGCGATCTCATTTGCGCTATGATGGAAATGGGTTATCTTGTGCAAGAACTTACTGTGGAAGAATTCCTTTCTAAAAATGTAAGTGAACTTGGTTTCTTGTTGGTGTTACCCCACGCTGAATCTGTCCCCGCCGTTTGTGCGGAGCCGATTGAAACGTTTTGGAAACAAGGCGGACGTTTATTGGTACTTGGTGGTCGCTTGTTCGGCCACTTGGTCGAAGCGGGTGAGAGCGGCTTTGAATATATCCCCCTCAAGCAAGAAGAACTGCCGAAAGATGCCGTTGATGCGGCGACCTCCGGCAGAATGTATCCCATTGTGATGGAAGGTTTCACACCCTCTCCCAAAGTATTTAAAGTGCCGAGCATCAGCACGTTTCTGACCGAAACGGATCAGGCGATCGTCAGCGGCACCATTCAAGCCAAAAACGAAGAAGTGGTTTGCCCGCAGGCACGCCATCACGGTTGCGGCTATCGTATGGGACACGTCAATCGCTACATCCCGATGGTGAGCGCCGTGGGTGAAGGCGGTCGAGCCGACGGCAGACGCGGCGCCGCCGTCTTTATGATGCTGCAAGATACCGTTGGTCGCCCGCATTATTTCGTGGACGATAACCGCCTTGGCTATGTAAAAGGCACCAGTCGCGGCGGCTGTGCGGCGGGTATCGGCTTTAAACGCCAGGATATTTTGAACATCGACGGTATGCGCGAACTGCTCGAGCAGTTGCTTACCGCTATGCAGCGCGGTGTGTTTCTGTTTGAGGGTGGTAGTAACCGTTACGTCGCCAAGCCGAATGAAAAACTGTTCCTCGGCACAAACGTGATGAACGTTACGATGGACTATCTTCCCATCACCGTTGAGCTTTTCGTTAAGAAAGATGGTAAAGAGGTCTTCACTTCGAAACACGACGAGTTGGCTATGGCGGCGGATTTTACCGAAATCTTTGTCGAATACACCCCCGAAGAACAGGGTGACTATATCGTTGAAACCGTGTTATCCTGTGACGGTCGTGTGATCGACCGCATCGAGCAAGAGATCGCGGTAGCGGAAGCATACGTCGGCAAACCCGAAGAATTCATCAAGGTCGAAGACGGCGAATTTGTACTGGGCGGCAAGCAATGGCGCGCCTACGGCTTTAACTATTGGCCGCTATACTCCACCGGTTTCGAATGGGAAGATTACTGGTGGGGTTGGCTGGATCGTGCCTATTACGATCCGATCGAGATCGAACGTGACCTCAAATTGATGGCGGATATGGGTATCAACTGCCTGTTCACCCGTCTGGACGGTAATCCTATCGGTCGCTCGGCGGACACCATTCGCGACTTTATCCGTCGTTGCAGACGGTATGATATGCACTTGGTCATCAGTTTCTGTAACGCGACCGCTCCTCTCAATTTCCAGCCGCTTGCGTTCAAACGCTTTATGGAAGATACGGGATTGATGAACGATCCCATTCTGTTCGCCCACGACATCGGCTGGGAAGTCGGCGCGAAATTCTATATCAACCAACGTTTCGTTAACCAACTGGATGGTCCGTGGCAAGACTGGATTGTTGAACGCTACGGCAGTATAGAGAATGCGGAAAAAGATTGGGGTGTTCCCGCCGATCGCACCGATTTCGGACAAGTGATCGTCCCGCCGCTCGAACAATTTATGAAAGAGGGCGCGTGGCGCGTTAAAGTGTTCGCCTATCGTCGGTTTATGTCGGATTTCATCAGCCGAAAATGGAACGATGTCCTTGCCGAGTTGCGCCAAATTGATCCTAATCACCTTATCACTTGTCGCACAGGTCCTATCAGTGGCGGTTTAACGGCAGCGATCAACTGCGGCCCGAAACATTTGGATTTCACCACCCCCGAAGGGTGGCGTATGCCCAACGACGACACCGGCGCGTTGCACGCCTTGGCGATTCCGCTTGCGATGAAGATGTACTCCGGTGATAAGCCAACCGTATGGGCGGAATACGGACTCAGTGCATGTGAAATGGGCTTCCGCAACTTTGAATGGGATTTTGAAACGCTCGGTCCTCCCGAACACGGTGAAAAGCAACAGGTAGAGTGGTGCGAACGCTTTTTTGGCACGCATAAAGCGGCGGATATCAACGGTACGTCACCGTGGTGGTTCCCCGGTGGATTGCGGTACAGCGAACGCAGTTTTTGCGGTTTCTGTGGCCCGGAAGGTATGTGGCGTCCGTGTGCCGAGCCTTATAAAGAACTCAATTCTTGGTTTAAAAAGCCGCGGGAGAAGAAATCGGTCGATTATTACGTGACGATGGACGAGGAACAATACGTTTCCTCTTGGTATGCGCTTCTTTGGGGCGAGGATCGACCCGGTGATGAGAACATCCCGGTTGATTTTAACAATAACCGCCTGACAGGTGAGGTGCGCGGCGAGTCGCGTATCGCGGTAGACGAAGCGCTGCGCAACGGTAAAACCATTAAGTTCCGCACACCGGGTATGGGTACGACGTCGGCAACGATGCCGATGGTGGCGGTCGGCGGTACACCGCTGACAGGCATGAACCCGCCGCGTTATCTCGATGCGGAGTTCAACTATCTGGAAATCGAAACGGCAAACGGCGAGCGGGTTAAAGCCAAAAACGGCGCACGTATCAAAGCGGACAGCATCCGTTTGCGCGCGTGTCTTGGCAACATCCGCGAAGCTACGTGGCTCAAACCGAACGGCGATGAAAAAGGCGGCGTGTATCTGTGCGTAAACGGTCCGTGCGCGGCTCGCGCAGCCATCACGGCAGACACTGCGTTTTTGAATGACGCGCAAACCGAATGGGTGACGTTGTCGGGACGTGGAGACTATACCCTGTGTATGCACGCGACAGACGTTAGTTCGTTTGGCGAAATTTGGCACATTACTATCGAATAAAGCAGGTGAGCATAATGCGTTACGGAACAGACGAATACTTTATAAATATGTCACGGGCGGATCGCTTGGAAAAGCCTTACCACACGATCTCGGTCGTGATGGATGAAAGACCGGGCTTTTCGCCTGAAGCGGCACGGGAACTCATTTGCGCTATGATGGAAATGGGTTATTACGTACAAGAACTTACGGTAGAGCGTTTCCTCGCTAAAAACACGGGTGAACTCGGCTTTTTGGTCGTGTTGCCGCACGCGGAATCCATTCCTGCCGATTGTGCGCAACATCTGGAAACGTATTGGAAACAGGGCGGTCGCGTATTGGTACTTGGTGGTCGTTTGTTCGGCCATTTGATCCAAAAGGGTGAGAATGGTTACGAGCAGATCCCGCTTAAAGCGGAAGAACTGGAACAAACCGCCATCGATGCGGCAACCTCCGGGAAAATGTATCCGATCGTTATGGAAGGCTTTACGCCGTCTTATAAGATGTTCAAAGTGCCCCACGTTTCCGAGTTCCTAACCGAGCAAGACCAAAGCATTGTGCAAGGCACCCTCGCGGCAACTGACGAAGAAATCGTCTGTCCGCAAGCACGCTGCCACGGACATGGTTACGGTATGAATCATACCCAGCGTTTCATCCCGATGGTACAGGCAATGGGCAAAGGCGGTCGTGCGGAAGGTCGCCGTGGCGCTGCCGTTTATATGATGCTTGCCGATACGGTTTGTCGTCCGCACTATTTCGTAGACGATAATCGCTTGGGCGGTGTTAAAGGTTCGGCACGTGGCGCTTGCGCGGTCGGTATCGGCTTTAAGCGTCAGGATATTTTGAACATCGACGGTATGCGCGAGATGCTCGAACAGTTACTCGCTACCATACAGCGTGGTGTGTTCTTGTTTTCGGCGGGTAGCGATCGTTACGTCGCCAATGCACACGAACATATTAAACTCGGCGCTACGCTGATGAACGTGACAATGGACTATCGTCCGATCAAGGTGCAATTCCGCGTCCTGAAAGACGGGGTAGAGGTCTTCTCCAAAACGCACGAAGACCTGCTTGTGACTGCCAATTTTATGGATGTTTCGATCGACTACGAAACGGGTGAAAACGGCGATTACAGTGTCGAAACCACCTTGATTTGCGAGGATACGGTTGTTGACCGCATCACGCACACCTTCGCGGTAGATGTACCGTATGTCGGCAAGCCGGAAGAATTTATCAAAGTTGAAGACGGACAGTTTATGCTGGGCGGCAAACAATGGCGTGCTTTTGGCATCAACTATTGGCCACTGTATTGCAACGGATTTGAATGGGAAGACTATTGGTGGGGTTGGTTGGATCGTGCGTATTACGATCCGTTGGAGGTCGATCGTGACTTAGCCCTTCTCAAAGAGATGGGTATGAATTGTGTGCTCACTCGTTTGGACGGTGATCCCATCGGTCGTTGTGTCGATACTATGAAAGACTTCATTCGCCGTTGCCGTCGTCACGGACTCCGTTTAATGTTCAGTTATTGTAATGCAACTGCACCTCTCAACTACCAAGGAATTGCTTTCCGCCGTTATATGGAAGCAACCGGTCTTATCAACGATCCCACGTTGTTTGCACACGATATCGGTTGGGAAGTTGGCGGCAAATTCTACTTGTTAAGCAAATTTGTCAACCAGCGTGATGCCGAATGGGAACAATGGCTCATTGAACAGTATGGCAGTATTGAAAATGCCGAGCGTGAATTTGGCGTTCCCGTAGACCGCACGGAATACGGTCAGATCATCGCACCCCCGTTCAATCAAATGATTGGTCTTGACGGTGAGGGCGATTGGCGTATCAAAGTGCGTGCGTTCAAACGCTTCACCATCGATTACGTCAGCCATAAATGGCGCGACATCACCGAAGATATGCGCAAAACCGATCCAAACCACCTCATCACATCCCGTACGGGCGGTATTCTGCGTTGCACGATCGCTCTCAACTGCGGTGTCAAACACGTGGATTTCACCACGCCGGAAGGCTGGTGGACACCCAGTGATGCACGCGGTCAATATTACGCTTATGCCATCCCGCTGATAATGAAACTGTTTTCGGGTGGAAAACCGACGGTATGGGCGGAGTATGGAATGAGTAGTTGTGATATTGGTTGGCGCAACTTTATTTGGGATTATGAGAACTTGGCACCGTACGACTGGGGTGTCGAACAAAAAACCCAATGGTACAAGCAGTTCTTTGAAACGCACACAGATGCGGATATCGACGGTACGGCGCCGTGGTGGTTCCCGGGCGGCTTGCGGTATAGCGAGCGCAGTGACTGCGGTTTTTGCAATCCCGACGGTACGTTGCGCCCTTGTGCAGAACTTTATAAGCAACTCGGAAAAACTTTTACAAAACCGCACGAAAAGTACGTTCCCGATTATTTCGTCACCTTCGACGAAGACGAACATACGGGAGCGTGGAAATGGTTCTTGTGGGGGGAAGACAAGCCGGGCGATTCCGAAAAGCCGCGTGACCTTAACGGTGTCCCGCTGACCGAAGAAATTCGGGGCGAGGTGCTCAAAGCTGTCAAAGAAGCAAGAGATCAAGGCAAAAAAGTCGGCTTTTGTACTCCCGGCACGGGCACGACATCGGCAACGATGCCGATGGTGGCTGTCGGAAACGTGCCGCTGAACGGCACCAACCCGCCGCGTTATCTTAATGCCGAGTTCAATTATCTTGAGATCGAAACCGAAAACGGTGAGCGCGTACAGGTCAAAAACGGCGCTCGTATAACTGCCGGTACGGTTCGTATTCGCGCCAACGTTGGCAATACAGGCGAAGCAATGTGGCTCAAACCCAACGGTGACGTCAAAGGCGGCGTGTATCTGTGCGTAAACGGTCCGTGCGCGGCTCGCGCAGCGATCACGGCAGACACCGCGT
Source organism: Acutalibacteraceae bacterium (assembly GCA_045630765.1). Taxonomy (GTDB): domain Bacteria; phylum Bacillota; class Clostridia; order Oscillospirales; family Acutalibacteraceae; genus RGIG3009. Next base: position 10,593 of record JAZQTM010000070.1, read on the forward strand.
TTTTGGATGACGCGCAAAGCGAATGGATGACGTTGTCGGGGCGCGGGGAATATACCCTGCGTATGAACGCAACAGCCGTCAGTGCGTTCGGCGAGATCTGGCGTATTGTGTTAGAATAAGCAAAAACAGCCTTTCGGAAACCTCCGAAAGGCTGTTTTGTTATGTAATTCACAGGTGTTTTGAAAAATAGGTGGAGGGTACGCATTTCAAATTCTACATTCCTATTTATCCACAAATCTGTATAATGAAGGGAAAGGAGATATGTTATGGCAGACGATCACAAATGAATAAACAAAATGGACCACCACGGAAAACCCCTGTAAAATTAGGAAGCATTTTTTATGCATCTTGCAATTTGGTGTATCAAAATTGATAAAAACACCAAAAATGACATTGATATCACAGCGCCATTCGGATATCATCTTTCATAAAGGAGGTAATCCCCATACAATTTTTGTATTAAATTGCGTAAGTGTTCAGCTTTGAAAAACATGTCGCACCTTCTTGGAAATCTTTACTTTATACAAATTATATGTTAAATTTGCCTATTGAATCCGTTGTGACGATATGGTAGTATTATGATAGACAATGGATAAGTTTTAGCAGTTATCCTCGATGGTGTCCAAAATGGTCAGCATCGGCGGAAAAATAAAAAGGAGGAACCTAATAATGAAAAAAATCGCAAAACAGATTCTTTTTGGTTTCGTAGCTCTTGCTATGTTGCTGTCGTTGGTAGCTTGCGGCGGTGACGGAGATACTACGACGACCACCACAAACGCTGGTGATGTTGTCACTACCACTACTGTAAGTAATGATGCCGGCACGACCACTACAACGTCCGATGTTGGCAAACAGACTTCCAATCAAAGTTCCGGCAAGGCAACTACTGCCACAAAAGCTCCGGCGGGTAACACCAACTTGACCTGGGAGCAGGTGAAGAGTAAGATGCCTGCCAATTTGAAAGGAACGACGGTCACGTTCTTTAACTGGAATGAACTCAAATCCATTACTGACGCGGAGAAGGCTGTTGCAAAATTCACCAAAGAAACCGGCATTACCCTCAAATGGGAGGTCGGCAACTATCAGACCTATGTAACGGAACTTGCGGCGAAACGAGCGGCTAACAATGCTCCGGATATCGTCCGTATGAAGGATTGCAACGTCGCTATGCTGACGCAGTTGCAACCGCTGTCCAACACCGGTTACGATTTCAGCGATAAAGCTTGGGATCAGAGCACGATGAGTATTTATAACTACAAGGGAAAAGCGTATGCAACCAGTTTGGAGAACACGCTGATGCAGCAGCAAGACGTCCTGATGTACAATCTCGACCTCATTGAAAAATACGATTTAGAAGATCCGTATACCTTGTGGAAAGCAGGTAAATGGACCTGGAGTAAATTTGTCGAGATATTGACCACGTTTAAGGACGAAGCGGGTGACGGTTATGAGGCGTATTCCCCCAACAACTTCAATAACGGCCCCAATATGCTTGGTTCAGACTATGTGAAGTATACGCAAAACGGTTATGTGAACAATATGGACGACCCCAAATTGCTAAAAGGTTTGCAGATGTTCATCAAATTGAGAGAAGACGGTCTTTTAACCAGTCTGTATTCACGCGTACCGTTTGAGGCGGGTAACGTGCTCTTCTTCCACGAAGGTATCATGAGCGCCAGAAAAACGCACTTCTACCTGGTTCCTCTCAAAAGCACCGGCTCGCTCGGTGTTGTGCCGTTGCCCAAAATAGATGGACAGGATACCTATTATCAGTTGCACCGTGAATTGGAGGCGTATGCCATCCCGATCGGCGCCAAGAATGCGGCTGCTGTTCCGTACTTCCTGCGGTATTTCCTGGATGCGGAAAACTACGATAAAAACAATTTCTTTGCAACCAGAAACATTCTCGATGTCTATAACTATTGTAAAACGCAGAAAAACCGTATTTTGACCTACAACTATAATACGGTTTTCCATAGCGGCACAGAGGTACATAACATGGCCTACCAAATCTTTGCCCATGCTACCGAAGCACAGGTCTCAACGTATTTGGGACAGAACCGAGGTCTTGCAGAAGCGGCTGTCAGACAAGCAAACGGTGTCTTGGCTAAGATGCAATAATCCTCAAGCCCTTATAAAACAGATATCACGTTGCCCGTTGCTACTGTGATGTGGCGTGATTTAGCTTTGGACAACTCCGAGGACGCGATATGGTGATTTTCACCGACGTTGTGTTTGAAAATTCCGACAGAAAACGCGCAATGCACGACGGGCGTGCAACGAAACGCAAGGCAAATCAAAGATAGGAAACTCAATTTGGAGGGATTCTTTTGCGTAAACTTATTGCTCTGTGCTGCCTTTTGGGCATCCTGACGCTCTCGGCCTGCGCGCCGACGGGACAGCCGGCGGGCACGACCACTACTACAGATATCACTACTACCGCCACCGACACCACGACAACGTGGACCGATGACAGTGCGTGGTCGGATACGGAGTGGAGTGATGATTTCATACTGCCGGATGATACTTATCCGTCCTATGATAACGACGATGATTATGACTCTATCTTTAGCACGGATCTTTCCTTAATATATGAGGAAGTGCCGGCGCCCGACAATGCGGCACAACTGCCCAATCCCCAAAAGGGCGGCGCAGATGCTGAAGCGGAAGCACTTCGTCAGGAGATCTTGAATGCCGAAAATAGCGAGTATACTATCACCGGTACAACCTATTATGTTTCCCCAAACGGTGACGACTATAACGATGGCATGTCTCCGGAAACGGCATGGCGTACAGTGGATACTGTCGTTATGAACCGCTACCTGTTCCAAGAAGGCGACGCCGTCTTATTTGAGCGGGGAGGCATTTATCGTCGAAACACGACCATCCTTGCTAAAGAAGGTGTCACCTACGGTGCCTACGGTGAAGGTGACAAACCGGTGATCTACGGCTCCATCTCCAATTATGCGTGGGGTACGCGCTGGGAGCCAAGCTTCAAGGAGAATGTTTGGAAGATCACTTTGAACACCGGTGAAGCGGGTAATATCGTATTTAACCACGGTGAGGAAGTCGGTATGCCGTATTATCATGGTCTCAACGAACTGACCCAAAACGGTGACTTTTATCACAATTTGGAAGATGCGACGCTGTATTTGTATCTTGACAAAGGCTATCCCAGCACCGTCTACAAAGACATCGAGATCGGCACGCGTGAAAATATTTTCAAAATACCGGAAGGTACAGAAAATGTAACCATCGACAATTTGGCGATGAAATATGCCGGTCTGTTTGGCATTAGCGTTGCAGGAAATTCGAAGCATCTTAAATTCACCAATCTGGAGATTGGCTGGGTCGGCGGTGGCCGTTATCAGCAGGGCAGTACAGGCTATGGTAACGGCATCGAGGTTTGGTCAACCTCCGACGATATTCTGATTGAAAAATGCTGGATATATCAAGTCTACGATGCGGGCATATCCCCGCAAGGCACGACTGAAGAGGCGCAGTACACTAACCATGTGTACCGCAAAAACTTGGTTGAATTCTGCACGTGGTCAATTGAGGTCTTTGATCGCACGTCCTCTAGCACGTGGGATGGCCTGTTGATTGAGGATAACATCCTGCGTTTTGCCGGCTACGGCTGGATGCCTGCTGAAAAACGTCCGGACAAATCTGCCACTGTTGCAAACTATAACGGTTGGACCTGGAACTATGATGAGCTTCCCGGTGACGGCATTACCATTAAGAACAATATTTTTGATTGTTCCGCCATTAACTTGGTGTACTGGGCCGGCAAGGATTATGATTCCGGCTTGACCATTTCCGGCAACAGTTTCTATCAGAAAGCTAATCCAAGCAAAAAGGCTATTACGTTTGGTACAGCGTCCCCGCAATATGCTACTAACCAAGCGGAACTGGAAACGGCCGTCAGTGTCTTTGATTCGAATCCAAAGATTGTCAAGTGGTTGTCTTAATGACGGCGTTGACAACCACTTGATAGGAGGCATTCTTTATGTTTAACAGACAATTGCAAAAATGGATTTCTAAAGCCAAGACAGCATCAAAACCAATGCTTGGTATTGTGCTCGTGCTGTGCCTGTTGGCGGTAATGTTGCCTGTGGGACTGACAGTCGCCGAGACACCCTCTCCGTGGGATGGTACGTCGTCCGAGTCGTTCGGTGGTAGCGGTACGGAAATTGATCCGTACACCATCGCAAACGGTGCGCAGCTGAAGTATTTGGCGGATAACGTCAGCACGCTTTGCGGCACGGATAAATACTTTAAACTGATCGGTGACATCAACTTAAACAATCGGCAATGGACCCCGATCGGTAATGCGACCGACAAATTTGTCGGTATCTTCGATGGCGGCGATTACACTGTCAGCGGCTTGTCTTATGTAGATACCACGACAACCGATACGTATGGCATCGGCTTGTTTGGCCGAATCTCGACCGGCACGGTCATTAAGAATCTGCACGTCGAGGGAGCAATCAATGTTGTCCAGTACTATGTCGGCGGTGTTGTGGGCCTCATCAACGGAAGAGCACAGCTGATCAATTGCAGTTTCTCCGGTAGTGTAACCAGAACAGACGGCGGTTCAGACGCTTATGTCGGCGGTTTGGTCGGTGGCGTGTCAACCTACAATTCTGTTTTAATTCAGAATTGCTACACGACGGCGACTACCACCGTTACCGGCGGTGGTAATAAGCACGGTTTTGGCGGCTTGATTGGCACCGTTTTGCCCGGAACGCAACTGACCATCAGCGAGTCGTATTCGGCGGCTACTGTCAATGGCGGTCAAGGCAACGGCGGTTTAGTGGGCTCTGTCCGCAGTTATGCCACAAATAATAGCAGCACCAAGGTTATCATTAAGAACAGTTATTCCACCGGCGCGATCCAAGGCGGTTATGGTACCGGTGGTTTAGTCGGCTACCTCCGTGCGGATAAAGACACCGCCCCCGTCATCCTTGAGGTTGAGGACAGCTACAGCGCAGCCACCGTTTCCGGCGGCGGTATCTATGGTGATTTCTGGTATAACACAAAAGTCGCACAAATCACTATTTCTGTCAAAAATTCACATTTTGCCGGTACGGCAACACAGCCGATCGGATATACCAACGCCGATTTGAAATCGTTGACCGTGGAGAATGTGTATTATAAGGCAGGCTCCGCAACGGCGACAAATGCGATCACAGAGTCGATCGATAACGGCACCACGATCCTGATTGACAAGGTGGCGGAAATGACCACAGAGCAGTTCGGTGACGGCACGGTGGCAAGTCTCTTAAATGCTGCCGCTGTCGTAAATGGAACGAGGTGGGTAACCGGAACTGACGGTTATCCCGTATTCGCAAGTGAGCCTCGAATGACCGCTCTTTCGTTGAGCTGCGGTACGATCGACTTTGATTCTGGTACTTACAATTATGAGGTTGCCGTTTCCAATTCTGTTACCTCGACGACAGTCACGGCAACTGTGGAAGATCCGACAACGACTACAATCACGGTGAACGGTGTTGCTGCCGAAAGTGGCACCCCTTCCCAAGTGATCGACTTACAGGCGAACGCCACGACCACAATCACCGTTGTGGCAGAACGTGACGGGCAACCGCACACCTATACTATCGACGTTATCTGTACGGCTGCGTGGGATGGTACGTCGTCCGAGCCGCTTGGCGGCAGCGGTACGGAGGTTGATCCGTACACCATCGCGAATGGCGCTCAGCTGAAGTATCTGGCGGATAACGTCAGCACGCTTTGCGGCACGGATAAATACTTTAAACTGATCGGTGACATCGACTTAAATAATCGGCAATGGACCCCGATCGGTAATGCGACCAACAAATTTGTCGGTATCCTCGATGGCGGCGATTACACTGTCAGCGGCTTGTCTTACGTAGATACCACGACAACCGATACGTATGGCATCGGCTTGTTTGGCCGAATCTCGACCGGCACGGTCATTAAGAATCTGCACGTCGAGGGAGCAATCAA
>JAZQTM010000071.1:0-19156 GCA_045630765.1 Acutalibacteraceae bacterium
GGGGCAGCCTTCGGCGCAAGCGCCGCAGTTGATGCAATCATCGTTGATAATATAAGCCATTCTTCAAGCACCTCCTTTGCTCTTACGATTAGTACGATAGCATATTTTTGGAGAAAAATCAACTCAAAATTTTTTCGATTACGACGAAAAACGAAAAAGGTCTTGCGTTTCGGGTCGAAAGATGTTTATAATAATGTGGGTATTCCTCGTAATGAATTTGTAAAGGGAGGGACAGCGTATGGCAGAATATGTGTGGAATGCATCCTTGATGCGACGTGTGTTTGTGGTGCCGGAAGAAATTGCGGATCGCCATTTACGTCTTGCGGGATCGGTGCAGCTGAAAGTGCTGCTGTGGCTGTCCCGAAACGACGGCGCGTTTGACGCGGACGTTTGCGCGAAAGCCATCGGCGAAACCGCGCCCGATTGCCGCGATGCGTTGCAATATTGGGTAGCGGCGGGCGTGCTGCAGTCAACTGAAGAGGAAGAAACGCTTGTTATCGCGGAAGTTTCTGCACCGCAACCGGCAAAGAAACCGACACGCCCCAAAGTGTCAAAACCGCAAATGACGGATGTGATTCGTCGCCAAACCAAGGATGAAGAATTCGGCGGACTCTTGACAGAGGTCAGCGCCCGTATGGGACGACCGCTTTCAAACGGTGATGCGGAAACGCTTTTGTATTTGTACGATACGGTCGGTTTGCCCGCGGCGGTGCTCTTGATGGTAGTCGGTTATGCGGCACAGGCGGAGCGCATCAATATGCGATACATAGAAAAAGTAGCGCTGGATTGGGCGGACCGCGGCATTTTAACGATGGAAGCGGCAGAGGAGCACTTGTGTTATATGGAACGCTGCGAGCAGGCGGTACGTCACGTGCAGACGGTTTGTCAGCTTGCCAAGCCGCTCACCGGTGCGACGACCGGCCGTACGGCGGAAAAATGGATATGCCAATGGGGCATTACCGACGAAGTGTTACTGCAGGCGTATGCCGTTTGTCAGGAAAAAACGGGCAAGTTTGAAACGCGGTATATGGATCGCGTATTGGAAAATTGGCACAGCCAGGGTGCGGACACGGCAGAAAAGGTCGTGGCGTTATCGGGTAAAAAGTCCGAAAAAGCTCCCTCAACGGAAAACACGGAATACGAAGAGATGGTCGGGCAGTATATGCCCGTATATAAAAAGAAAAAGAGGTGAGTCGCCGTATGTTCAAACGTGAAATTTATGAAAAAGCGATGGCGACCTTAAAGGAGCGGCGCGGCGTTGCACTTACGCGTGCGGCGGCGTTCCACGAAAAAATGCGCGAAGCGGAGCCGCGTGTACGTGAGATCGAGCAGTTAATGGCACAGTCATCCGCCAAAGTGGTGGCGGCGATCTTGAACAAGCGGAACGTGGAACAGCAGGTTGAGCAGATCAAAAACGAAAATTTGTTGTTGCAAGATGAACTCGCGGCGATTCTCAAAAAGCACGGCGCAGACGCTGGCAACTTTGAGCCGGTACACACCTGTTCCGCCTGTCAGGATACGGGTTTTGCGGACGGCAAGCCGTGCGCTTGTTTAGAGCAGTTGATGCGCGAATATGCGTGTATGGAGTTGTCGGAGTTGTCGGCAATGAAACCGACCTCGTTTGACGACTTATCGCTTGAGTATTACTCGTCCCGCGCGGACAGCCGCACCGGTATTGCACCGCGCGCACAGATGCGGCAGGTAATCGAATATTGCCGCGCGTATGCGAAGAATTTTGACGGACGTGATGACAGCTTGCTGTTGCGCGGACCGACGGGTGTCGGCAAAACGCATTTATCGCTCGCCATTGCGGGCGAAGTGCTCTCCCAGGGTTATTCGGTCGTATACGGACCGGTACAACAGCTGTTACACCGCATTGAGCGTGAGCATTTCGGCAGAGCGGACGGGAATACTGAGGATGTGATGCTGGAATGTGATTTGCTGATTTTGGATGACGTCGGAACGGAGTTTTCCAGTTCTTTTTACACGTCAGCGCTGTATAATATCATCAACGGGCGCTTGATGGCGGAAAAACCGACCATCATCAGCACCAATCTGAATCAGAAAGAACTGACCGAACGCTATGGCGAGCAGATCGCTTCACGCGTTACGGGTTTATTTGAGCCGCTGGTGTGTGTCGGCAAGGATATTCGCCAACAAAAGCTCAAGCAATCGCTGAAAGGGGAGTAACAAATGGAAGCAAACACGATGTGTATGGGATGTATGCGTCCTCTTAATGAGGGTGAAACGAAATGCGCCCATTGCGGTTATCCCGCGAGCGGTGTGAATCCGCCGGAATATTTGCGCATCCGCACCTTGCTCAGCGGTCGGTATCTCGTCGGTCGCGTACTGGAAATCGGCGGCGACAGTGCGGTGTATATCGGTTACGATACGCAGGAAGAAAGCGCCATCACGTTGCGCGAATTTTTCCCGGCAACGTTGTGCACGCGGCAGCAGGACGGTGCGCTTTTGCCCGCAGACGGAAAAGAAGCGATTTTCGCCGCTTACCGCGCCAAGTTTTTGACCGTTGCTCGCGCCGTGGCGCGTTTGCGCGACGTATTGGTAGTCGTGCCGTCGTATGATATTTTCGAGGAAAACGGCACCGCTTATACCGTGGCGGAATTCTGTGAAGGAATGAGCCTTGAAAAATACGTAGCAGCCAAAGGCGGTCGCTTATCGTTCGATGAAACCAGACGGCTGTTTTTACCGTTGCTTTCCGCATTGTCTACCATTCACGCTACCGGTCTGTTGCACCTTGGCATCAGCCCGAAAAACATTTTGGTCGATACGGAAGGCAATCTGCGCCTTAAGAATTTTGCCATTCCGGAAACGCGTACGATCAATACCGAGTGCAAACCGAATTTGATTGCGGGCTATGCGGCGCCGGAACAATATGAGGAGGGTGCGGATTGCACGCCCGCATCCGACGTGTACGGCGTGACCGCTTCGATGTTCTTTGCGTTGACGGGACGGCATCCGGCTGATGCCACACAGCGCGGGAAAAAGACGGACGATTTGCTGATGCCTGCGGAAGTGGCGGATAAAACACCCGCTCACGTTAAAGAAAGCTTGATTCGCGGGTTGCGCGTGCATGCGCCGCGCCGCACGCAAACCATTCAGCAGTTGTTGGATGAAATGACCGCTACCTCGGCAGTCGCGGCGCTCATTCACGAAGATGACGAGGAAGAAGTGCCGAAAAAAAGCGCCTCCAAATATCTGTGGATCATTTTTGTTGCGGCGTTTGCGGTGCTGGCAATTGTTATGGTGTTGGTGCTCAACAGCTTGAACGTTATCCATTGGGGCGGTGGGGAGCAAACCGCTACCACCACCACGCAGGATGCACTGACAATGGCACCCACGACCTCTACCGAGTTCGTGCCGACTCCTACCGGAACGGCGTTGTTTGACGTAGAGGATTTAAGAGGTCGCGTGTATGCACAGGTCAAGAGTTCTACCTTATCGGGTGATATGAAAGTGGAACTCAAAGGCTACGAATATCACGAAACCGTTCCCAAAGGACGTATTATTTCTCAAACGCCCGCACCCGGCGAAAAAGTAGATCGCGGTACCGCCATTTCGGTGGTGATTAGTGCCGGTCCTTCTACGGGCGTTATGCCGGATATGACCGGTTGGAAGGAAGAACACGCGAAACTGTATTTGGAAGCACTTGGCTACAACGTGACGGAAAGCTTGCGCTTGCAGGTGGCGACGTTGGACAAAGGTTTGGTAGAGCGTTCCACACCCAAAGCGGGTGACGCGATCGCCATCGGTGATACGGTGACGCTATATGTCAGTGACGTTGAAGTGCAAGAATAAAAGGACGTGTTATTATGTTATTAAAAAACGCAACGATCTATAACGATCAATTTGAAACAGTCAAACAAAACATCACCGTTGAAGGCGAGCGCATTACCGCGATCGACAACCGTGAGAGCGGCGATACGGTGTTGGATTTGGCAGGATATACCGTACTGCCGGGTCTTATCGACATACATATTCACGGCTGCGCAGGGCATGATACCGGTGAGGCAACAGAGGAAGCGTTACAAGCGATGTCCGATTGCTTGGTCAAACGCGGTGTTACCTCCTTCTGCCCGACTTCTATGACGTTGTCCTTTGAAGAGTTGCAACGCATTTTCCGTAATGTGGCGGCTTGCCGTCTGACGGTGGACGGTGCATACATTCAGGGCATCAATATGGAAGGGCCGTATATTGCTATGTCCAAGAAAGGCGCACAAAACGGCGCCTACGTTCGCAATCCCGATGCCGCAGAATTCAAACGGTTGAATGAAGATTGCGGTGGTATCGTAAAGGTGGTTGACATCGCACCGGAATGTGACGGCGCTGAGGAATTCATCAAAGAGATTCAGCCGATCTGTCCGGTGTCCATTGCTCACACCGCTGCCGACTATGACGAGGCTTGCCAAGCAATCGAGTGGGGCGCACGCCACGTGACGCATCTGTACAATGCACAAAGCGGTCTTACCCACCGCAGCCCCGGTGTCGTGGGTGCGGTGTTTGACAAAACCCGCGAGTACGGCGTGCGTGCGGAAATGATTTGCGATGGATTCCATATCCATCCGGCAGCATTGCGCATTGCGTTTGCGCAGCTCGGTGAGGACAATTCGATCATCATCAGCGATTCTATGAGCGCAGCGGGACACGTTGACGGCGAATACGATTTAGGTGGTCAAACCGTATATGTAAAAGATGGCAAGGCGTTGCTTGCCGACGGCACCATTGCTGCCTCAACTTCCAATGTGTATGAGGAGCTTTGCAACGTGATACGCTTCGGTATCCCGGTCAAACAGGCGATCAAATCGGCGACGATCAATCCCGCCCGTGCGATTCGTGTGGATGACCAGACCGGTTCTATCAAAGAGGGCAAGTTTGCCGATCTCTTGGTAGTAGACGAAAATTTCAAGATCGTCCTGGTAATCGTGCGAGGAAAGATCAAGGTGGATAACCGATAAGGCAAAGTCCGAAAATACGCACCGCGCCGTTTTTTCACAGACGGCGCGGTTTTTCTTTACATTTTTCGCGTTTTGTGGTACTTTTAAACTATCAACTAAGGAGGTGTACCCATGGCAAGAGAACGGTACTTAGTTGGGGTGAGTAAAGAGGAATTGGAATATACGCCACCGCCACCGCCACCGTCGACTTTCAAAGAAAAGTGGAAAAACTTTTGGTATCATTATAAATGGCCGACTGTGATTGGTATGCTGGTGGCGGCGATCGCGATCACGTCGATCGTCCAGGTGGTGACGAAAACGCGGGCGGATTATGCTGTTTGTTTGGTAACGCAGCAAGAATTATCAACGGTGGCAATCAACCGATTAGAAGCGGCTTTTGAGGCGGTTGGCACCGATCGCAACCAAGACGGTGAAGTGGTCGTTAAGCTTCAGGTACTCAACGTATCTTCCGAAGCGGGCGCGCAATACGCAGCGGCAAACCGTCAGGCGGTTACCTCTCATATCGTGGCGAGGGACGTCTTGCTGTTTGCGTTTGATCCGGAATATTACACAACTATTTTAGAGCCGATAATGGACAAAGGCGTTTCGTTCTTTGTACCGTTAGACCTCAAGACGTCAGGGATCAGCGAGGACGGCACGTACTGGAATTGGAAAGAGAGCCCCTTGCTTAAGGAAGCAACGATGCAGGCGATCGAGGCTTGGCCGGCGGTGCCCGAAGACTTGTATTTCGGCGTCCGCAATATATCCTCGAATTCTAAAAAGGATACGCAAGAGCGGGAAGCCCATATTGCCTTGCTGCAAGCCTTTATTGCGGCACACGCCGAATAAACGGCAAATAGTTCGGACATACTATCGTCGGTACTTCTTGTACCGGTTAAAACGATAGGGAGGAACGAACTTATGCAAAACGAACAGAACAAGCAGAACAAACAGGATCAGCAGAATAAGCAAAACCAGCAAAACAATCAGAACAAACAAAATAACCAGAACGAACAGAACAAGAAGAACAACCATTAATCGCTCTTTTTAAAAGGCATCGCCGTCGGTTGACGGCGATGCCTTTGACATTAGTGCTTGCGTTTTTTGGGGTGACATGGTACAATATAATGCAATGTGATAATGAAACAGAAAGGGAGTGGGCTGATGGCTGAATACGGAATGTTCAAAACAGCACTGCGTGGTTTTCGCAAAGAGGACGTTTTAGCGTATATTGATGAGATGTTAGCCGAGCGTTCCCGTCAGGAAATTGAACTGCAAGGGCAGATCGAGGAGCTGCAAAAACAGCTTGCCGAGGCGAAGGTGCAGCAAGAGGCGGTTCGTGAAAACGAGCGGCTGACAGCGCAGCTGGAGGAATACAAAGGGCAGGTTGAGGTGCTGACAGCACAGGTCGCGGATATAACGGCACAGCTTGAGCAAGAGCGCGGTGCGTCACAAGCCGCTACAATGCGTGATGCGGAGCTTTCCGAGCAACTGGAGCAATCGCATCAGGCGATCGCAACGCTTTGGGAAGAAAAAGCGGAATTGCAAAAGCAGGTTGACGAAACAACGGAGCGGATTGCGCAATTACACGCTGTCGGCGTAGATTTCTGTCGTCAGGTTTCGGAACTTTTGCCCGAACAGCCCGAAGAAGCGGCAGCCCCTGCGGAAGAACCGTTGCCGTTGGTGGTAGATATGCCGAGTGCAGAGGCGAATAAGCCGATGGAAAGATGGTTGTTTTAAATGCAACATATAGAAGTAACGCAGTTGCGTGAGGTGCTCCCGTCGCTGCGTGCCGGTGATCGAATTCTCTTGTCGGGGACGGTGTATACGGCGCGCGACGCGGCGCATAAGCGCTTGATGGCACTGATGCAACAGGGCGAGCCGTTGCCTTTTGCGCTTCAGGATGCGGTGATTTTTTATTCCGGGTCAACACCCGCTCCTCTGAACGGCGTGATTGGTGCTTGTGGCCCGACCACCTCTTGCCGTATGGATCCGTTCACACCGCAGTTGTACGATGCGGGTGTTTGCGCGACCATTGGCAAGGGCGAACGTGATGCGTCGGTTACGGATGCGATTGTGCGTAATCGTGCGATCTACTTGTGCGCACTGGGCGGTGCCGGTGCTTTAGCGGCGGAGCATGTGACCGCGTGCGACGTTGTGGCGTTTCCCGAGCTTGGTTGTGAAGCGGTCAAACGACTGTGTTTTCACGAGTTTCCGTTAATTGTTGGAATCGATTGTTATGGAAACTGTGCATTTTATGAGATAAAGGAGTAAACGAACATGGCAGAACTGAAGTATGATATTGTAAAAGAACTTGGTGTTTTATCCGAGTCCCCCACGGGCTGGCGCAAAGAGATCAACTTGATCAGCTGGAACGATCGTGAGCCCAAGTACGATATTCGTGATTGGGCACCGGAACGCAGCAAGATGGGAAAAGGCGTTACGCTGACTCCCGACGAAGTTATTTTACTTCGCGACCTGCTCGGCGAGATCGACATTTAACAGGTGATCGAGCATGGTAATTTGGGAATTACTTAAGGCTACTTTACAGGGTGTTGTGCAAGGCATTACCGAATGGTTGCCGATCAGCAGCACCGGACATCTGATAATCGTTGAGGAATTCATCCCGTTTACCCGTTCCAAAGAATTTTTCGATCTGTTTTCGGTGTTGATCCAGTTGGGTTCCATTTTGGCGGTGTTGGTGTTATACTTCCATAAGCTCAACCCCTTTTCACCGAAAAAGACCGCCACGGAAAAACGCGGCACTTGGACGTTGTGGGGCAAGGTGTTGATCGCCAGTATTCCCGCCGCCATCGCGGGCTTGCTGATTGACGATTGGCTGGATGCTATGGAAGCCGAACACAAAGGTATTTTCCTGTACATCATTGCCGCCGCATTAATCGTCTACGGTATTGCGTTTATCGTTATGGAGTGCCTGGTGCGCAAAACCAAAGTGAACGATCTGTCACAGATCCGTCCCGGTTTGGCGCTGGGCATCGGTGCGTTTCAGATGTTGGCATTGATCCCCGGCACCTCGCGTTCGGGATCCACCATCTTGGGCGCTACCGCACTCGGTGCCTCCCGCACCGTCGCCGCTGAATTTTCGTTCTTTATGGCGATTCCCGTTATGTTCGGTGCATCGGGACTTAAACTGCTCAAAGCTGCCGCCGATGGCGTGCTGTCCTCGTTTGAATGGTTGGACTGGGCTTGCCTTGCGCTCGGCTTTGTGGTATCGTTCGTGGTGTCCGTACTGGTCATTCGTTTTTTGATGGATTTTATCAAAAAGCACGATTTCAAAGCCTTTGGTTGGTATCGTATCGCACTGGGCATTTTGCTCATCGTGCTGGTTGCCACCGGTTTGATCGGCGCGTAAAAAGAAACAAAAAAGCACTCTTGTCTTGTGACAAGAGTGCTTTTTATTTGTGTTATCGAGCCCAATATTTGCGATCCAAGCTACGATATTGAATGGCTTCGGATAAGTGATTAATACGCAGTGTTTCGCTTCCGTCCAGATCCGCGATGGTACGCGCCACTTTCAAAAGACGATCGTACGCGCGGGCGGATAATCCCAATCGGTCAAAAGCGCTTTCCATCAACAATTTGGCATCCGGCGACAAGGCGCAGTGTCGCCGTAACAACGAGGGCGTCAATTGCGAATTGGTGCGGATACGGGTGCCGGCATAACGCTCAAGTTGTATCTGCCGTGCCGCATTGACTCGCTCGCGAATAGACGCCGAGTTTTCCGCAGGTTCGTGAGCATTCAAATCGCTGTATCCCACGGGCGGCACCTCAACGTGCAGATCAAAACGATCCAACAACGGACCGGAAATGCGGGACAAATACCGCGTGACACCGTTTGCCGAGCAGGTACATTCGCGGGTAGGATGTCCATAGTAACCGCAGGCACACGGATTCATGGCGGCGACCAGCATAAAGGAACAAGGATACGTCAGCGATCCGCTGGCGCGCGAGATCGTTACGCGCTGATCTTCAAGCGGTTGCCGCAATCCCTCGGTTGCTGAACGCGAGAATTCAGGTAACTCGTCCAAAAACAAAACGCCGTTATGTGCGAGGGAGACCTCACCCGGTCGCGGAACGGCTCCGCCGCCGGTCAAGCCAACGGCTGAAACGGTGTGGTGCGGTGAGCGGAACGGGCGAGAAGATAACAACCCCACGTCGGCGGGCAACGTTCCGACAATGGAATGCACGGACGTGGCTTCAAGCGCTTCTTCGCGTGTCATATCCGGTAAAATTGACGGCAGCCGTTTTGCCAGCATACTTTTTCCCGAGCCGGGCGGTCCCACCAAAATGATATTATGATTCCCCGCAGCCGCGATCTCCATCGCACGGCGCGGAACGGCTTGTCCCATCACTTCAGAAAAATCAGGTACGGTCACGTCTGTGTGAGGGGAAAACTCCGTTTTCGGAAGTGCTTCCAGCGGTTCCTCGCCCGACAAATGCGCAAGCAACGCTTTGATATGCTCCACGGCATACACCGTGATACCGTCCACGACCGCCCCCTCGGCAGCATTGGCTTTGGGGATAAACATCGTGGAGATTCCCGCCTTGCGTGCGGCGAGCACCATTGGCAACACGCCGTGTACGGAGCGGACTTCACCGGTAAGCGAAAGTTCGCCGATAAACGCCATATTACTCAGATCAAACGACAGTTGACCTGCTGCACGCAGCAGAGCGAGTAATAACGGCAGATCGTATACCGAGCCCTCTTTTTTTATGTCCGCGGGGGCAAGGTTGACCGTGATACGGCTGACAGGAAACGAAAATCCGCAATTTTTCATCGCCGCCCGTACACGGTCGCGCGATTCTTTAACGGCAGGTCCCGGCATACCGACAATGTCAAATCCGGGCAATCCTCCTGAAATATCCGCTTCTACCTCGACGGGATATCCGTCGATCCCGAGCAGTCCAAAACTATGCACTTGTGAGAACATACAAAATGCCCCCTTTTTAACGTCTTTGTACCAGTATACAGGAAAACAAACGAATACACAAGAGAAAAACGCACCGTTAAACGTACGGTGCGTTTATATCAGTTGCGAAGTGCCTGCAAGGGCGCGGGGATTCGTCCGCCGCGGTTGATAAGCCGCGCGGGGGAAGCGGGATTCACCGGCATCACCGGTCCACTGCCGAGCAAGCCGCCGAAGGAAAGCTCCTCGCCGACCTGTTTGCCGATGGCGGGAATCACACGCACCGCAGTTGCCTTGTTGTTGATCATACCGATCGCTGCTTCGTCGGCGATGATGGCGGAAATGATTTCCGCAGGTGTATCGCCGGGGATGTTTATCATATCCAAACCGACCGAGCAAACGGCGGTCATCGCCTCTAATTTTTCAATGCGCAGACAACCGGTACGGGCGGCATGGATCATACCCGCATCTTCCGTTACGGGAATAAACGCGCCGGACAGTCCGCCAACGTGGGAAGATGCCATCACGCCACCTTTTTTGACCGCGTCGTTGAGCAACGCGAGCGCGGCGGTAGTACCGTGAGCACCGCAGCATTCCAAGCCCATTTCCTCCAAAATGTATGCGACCGAATCGCCTACGGCGGGGGTGGGAGCGAGGGAGAGGTCGACAATGCCGAATGGTACACCCAAACGGCGGGAGGCTTCTTTTGCTACCAGTTGTCCCATACGGGTAATCTTAAACGCGGTACGCTTGATAAGATCCGCAACCGCGGTCAGATCGCAGTCACCCGCCTTAGCAAGTGCAGCGCGCACCACACCGGGGCCGGAAACACCGACGTTGATCACGCAGTCGGGTTCACCTACGCCGTGGAACGCACCCGCCATAAACGGGTTATCCTCGGGCGCGTTGCAGAACACCACCAGTTTGGCGGGACCAATGCAATCGCGGTCGGCAGTCAACTCGGCGGAACGGCGCACAACGCGTCCCATCTCTGCCACGGCATCCATATTGATGCCGGATTTGGTGGAACCGATGTTAACCGACGAGCAGATATGGTCGGTGATAGCCAGCGCTTCGGGAATACTCTCGATCAATTCTCGATCACCCGCCGCGAAGCCTTTTTGCACCAGCGCGGAATAACCGCCAATGAAATTGACACCGACAGCCAGTGCCGCGCGCTCCAGCGTTTTTGCCAATTTGAGCGGCTCTTTCTTAAGGCAACCGGCAAGCACGATCGCGATCGGCGTGACCGAAATACGCTTGTTGATGATCGGAACACCGTATTCCTTTTCGATCTGCTCGCCGACCTCTACCAAGTGTTTGGCTTTTGTGGTGATCTTATCGTAAACGCGTCGGCAGACGACGTCAATATCGCTGTCACAGCAATCAATGAGCGAGATGCCCATTGTGATGGTACGAATATCCAGGTTTTCCTCCTGGATCATCGTAATAGTTTCTAAAATGTCACGTGCGTTTAACATAGCGGAAACTCCTTTAAATCTGATGCATAGAATTGAAGATATCCTCGTGCATCGTGTGGATCGACAAGCCCATAGAGTCGCCAAGAGCGGTCAGCTCGTCCGCAAATTGCCCAAACGGGACGTCGCTTTTTTCAATATCCACCATCATGATCATGGCGAACATATCCTGCAGAATGGACTGGGTAACCTCCAACACATTGACCTGATGTCCCGCACAGATTGTGGATACTTTGGCGAGAATACCCACCATATCTTTTCCGATAACTGTAATAACCGCTCGCATAATTGACTCTCCTTTTTTATATTGACTTGAAATTTTTACCAAAGATTTCACCTGTATCCTGAATCATCACAAACGCGTAAGGATCGATGGTTTTCAGGATTCGGCGGATTTTAACAATATCCCGACGACGGGAAACACACAGTAGAATGGAACGTTCTTCTTGCCGATACGTCCCGTAAGCGGGAATGACCGTGGCGCCACGCCCGGTGGATTCGTGGATCGCTTCTGCCAATTCATACGGTTTTTCGGTGACGATCATCAATGATTTTCCGCTGTCCATACCGAGCAGTATCGCGTCGATGACGTATGACGACACAAACGATACGACGGCGGAACACAGGGCGCTTTCGATATTCCCATATACGAATGCGGCGGAAATAAAGACGACGGCATTAAATCCAAACAGGAATTTACCGACGGGGATGTTCGGCCAATGGCGATGGACCACTTGTGCAATGATATCGTTACCGCCGGCAGAGGCACCACGCAGGATCGGCAAAGCAAGACCGATGCCGGACAGCGCGCCACCGAACAGAGCAACGATGAGGATTTCTCCCTCGTACGCATATCCGTCGAGCAACGTATTAAACGTATCCATAAAGATGGAAGACAGCACCGTTGAGATCGTCGTGGTAATGAAAAAATGTGAGCCGAGTTGCCAAAAACCGAGAATCAAAAGCGGAATACTGATAACGAGCGACAGCATACCGGGCGGCAAACTTGTTAACACACTGATCTGGGTAGCGATACCGTTGATACCGCCGGGTGTCAGTTCGTTATGACGGATAAAAATGGTATATCCCAACGCGTAAATGGCGGCGCCGAGCGCGATATACACAATATCGATGGTCCAGCGGATAACGGCTTTTCGTTTCATTGTACGGCTCCTCTGTTCGGGACTGCTTTACCATATTATCATACACCTTTTTTGTACCGAAATCAAACATTTTGTTTGCATATAGGCAGAAATGTGATACAATGAAGAAAATATGTGTATGGAAGGAGCACACTTATGGATAAATTGCTGAAATTATTGGACACCAACGCCCGCTTGACGGATGCACAGTTGGCAACCATGCTGGATATATCGGAGGCGGAGGTGCGCGCACAGATCGCCAAACTCGAAAAAGACGGTGCAATTCGCGCCTATAAGGCGGTCGTGGACTGGGATAAGACCGATCGAGAGTGTGTTACCGCCATCATCGAACTGAAAGTGACGCCGCGGCGTGACGTTGGCTTTGAAGGTATTGCCGAACAGATTATGGCATTTGAAGAAGTGGAGAGCGTGTATCTGATGTCCGGCGGCTACGATCTGTCGGTACGTGTGACCGGTCGCAGTTTTCAGGAGATTGCCGCCTTTGTGGCAAAACGACTGGCACCGTTGGATTCGGTGATCTCTACCGCAACGCATTTTGTGTTGCGCCGCTATAAGGAAAGCAACGTTATGTTTTTAGGTGACAATCAGGACGAGAGAGGATATATTTGATCGTATGAATTACGAAAAACTGATGAATCCGACCGTTACCGGTATGAAACCGTCCGGTATCCGTCGATTCTTTGACATTGCCAACGACATGGAAGATGTCATTTCCCTGTCCATCGGGGAACCGGACTTTTCCACGCCGTTTCATATTCGTGACAAAGGCATCGAGTCATTGGAAAAAGGAAAAACGTGGTACACATCCAATGCCGGTATGCCCCGCCTGCGTAAAGCGATCAGCGGGTATATCGAGCGCCACGTAGGCGTGACCTATGCACCGGACTCCGAGGTTTTAGTTACGGTCGGTGGCAGTGAGGGCATTGACCTGTGTGTGCGAACACTGGTGTCGGCAGGGGATGAGGTGCTCATTCCGCAGCCGAGCTTCGTCTGCTACGAGCCGCTTGTCAAACTGGCGGGCGGTGTAGCGGTGCCGATTGTCACCCGCGCAGAAGACGGTTTCCGTTTAACGGCGGAGGCGCTGAAAGCCGCTATCACGCCCAAAACAAAGCTGCTTGTTTTACCATTCCCCAGCAACCCGACGGGCGCCGTTATGCGTCGCGAGCATTTGGAGGCGATCGCCGAGGTGCTTCGCGGGACGGATATTTTCATACTGTCCGATGAGATTTACGGTGATCTGACTTACGGTGCGGAGTCCCACGTCAGCATTGTGTCACTTGCGGGAATGCAGGAGCGCACCGTGTATATCAGCGGTTTTTCCAAGTCCTTTGCCATGACCGGCTGGCGCCTTGGTTACGTTTGTGCGCCCGAACCGATTATGAAGCAGATGACGAAGGTCCATCAATACGCGCTGATGTGCGCGCCGACCGTATCGCAGTACGCCGCCATCGAAGCGATGGAGAATGGCGATGAAGACGTGGTAAGAATGCGGGCGGATTACGATTCCCGTCGGCGATTGATCGTCGGTGAGCTCAACAATATGGGCTTGCGCTGTTTTGATCCGGAGGGTGCGTTTTACGTGTTCCCGTCGGTTGAAAAAACGGGGCTCACGTCGGAAGAATTCTGCACGCAACTGTTGATGGAACAGCACGTAGCCGTAGTGCCCGGCACCGCGTTTGGTGATTGCGGCGAAGGCTTTGTGCGTATTTCGTACTGCTATTCCATCGATCATATTACCGAAGCCTTAAAACGCATCCGCGCCTTTTTGGAAAGCCGAGGTCTTTTATGAGCGTGACGGTAAAAGCCCCCGCCAAGATCAACTTGGTTTTGGATGTGGTCGGTCGGCGGGAAGATGGGTATCATTTGCTCGAAACGGTGTTTCAAACCGTTGATTGGTATGATCGCATTACGGTGAGTGTTGCCGAGCAAACACAGGTGTTTTGTGACGGCGGCGCACCGCAAGACGAATCAAATACCGCTTACCGTGCAGCGATGCTGTTTCGCCAACATATCGGTTGTGACGAACACTATCGCATCACGATAGAAAAGCACATCCCCATGCAAGCGGGGCTTGCGGGAGGCAGTGCCGATGCGGCGGGAGCGTTGGTCGCTCTTAACCGCTTGACGGGCGCCGACTTGTCGACGGATGAGTTGTGTGAGATCGGTGCAAAGATTGGTGCGGACGTACCGTTTTGTATTCGCGGCGGCACAGCGCTCGGAACGGGAACGGGAACAGAATTACAACCGCTCCCCGCCTTTGACAAAGGATATATTGTGATCGTGAAACCGAGTGGAGGGGTATCGACTCCCGAAGCGTATCGGTTGGTAGACGGCAAAGCAGATCTTTTCCACCCGTCGGCGCACGCGTTTTGTGAAGCGCTCAAAAATGGCGATTGGAAAGGGATGACCGCCGCTGTCGGCAATTCGTTTGAGGACGCGTTGCAACTTGAGGATAGCTTGGCAGCACGCGATCGTTTGCTGGAAAACGGCGCGGATGCCGCTTGTATGAGCGGTAGCGGTTCCTCTGTGTTTGGCTTGTTCACCGTTCGTGAAACGGCTGAACGCTGTGCGGCGATGCTTTCGGATCACTACGCGCAGGTGCGCGTGTGTCAGCCGTGTGGTGGCGTCGTACTTGATTAAACGGCAAAAACCCGTCCATCCTTATGGTAACGTAAGGAAAAGGACGGGTTTTTATGAAACGATGGATAAAGGCACTGTGCGGTGCCGTGATCATCTGTATGGTATTGTCGCTTTGCGGTTTTGCGGGAACGTGTGCTACCGTGCGCGACAGTGTGGTACGCGTACACATTTTGGCGAATTCCGACAGCGATGCGGATCAGGCACTGAAATTGAAAGTGCGTGATGCGGTGGTCGAAGCGGGTGCGGGTCTGTTTGATGGTGTCACCGACCGCGAACAAGCCGAGGACCGTTTGCAGCAGGCGCTGCCGCAACTTATTCAAACGGCACAGCAGTGCGTGTACGATGAAGGCTTTTCATATCCTGTAACGGCAGAACTCACCACGATGTATTTTGGAACGCGCACCTACGACAGCGGCACTTTTCCCGCCGGTCGGTACCGCGCGGTACGGTTTTCCATCGGGGAGGCAAAGGGCAAAAACTGGTGGTGCGTGATGTACCCGCCGCTCTGCGTGTCGGCAGCGACCGATAAAACCTCTCTTGCTGACGTCGCAGGTAATGATGCTAATACGATCGTCAGCAATGCTCCCCGCTATGCCGTACGATTTAAGGTCGTGGAATGGGTAGAAACTATTCTGGAATTGTTTTCAAAAAAAGAGGGATAACGTGAAAAAGAACGAGCAAAAAACCAACGTGATGCGCTTGCTGGATCAAGCGAAGATTCCGTATACCTACCACTGTTATGCCGATACCGATGCTATTAGCGGCGTCGAGGTGGCGGCAGTGTTGGGGCAACCGCCCGAGCGGGTGTTCAAAACTTTGGTAACGGTGGCAAAATCGGGCGCGCACTACGTCTTTGTTATTCCGTGCGCTATGGAACTGCAACTCAAAAAAGCCGCGGCGGCGGTGGGAGAAAAAGCAATTGAAATGCTCAAATCCAAAGACCTTTTACCGCTTACCGGCTACATACACGGCGGCTGCTCGCCGGTTGGTATGAAAAAGCCGTTTCGTACCGTGATGCACGAAACGGCAAAAGATCAGCCGACCATTTGCGTCAGCGCGGGAAAAATCGGCTATCAAGTAGAAATAGTCCCCGCCGACCTGCAAAAAGCCGTCAATTTCACCTATGCGGATATTGCAGAATAAGATGATACGAAAAGACCTGTTGTGAAAATCACAACAGGTCTTACTTCTTTTCAAATTCTTTTCCGGTGATGAGGTAGTGGATAGACACGTTAAAATATTCCGACATTCTGACAAGCAAACTCAAAGAGGGCTCACGTTTGCCGGACTCGTAATACGAGAGAGACTCGCGTGATATATGCAGGTCGGTTGCAACCTTTAATTGATTGAGATTTCGCTGTTTGCGAATTACACGTAAACCGATCATAAAAATCACCTTGCTTTTATTGTAACTGTTTGTTACAATAAAAATGTAACAATATGTTACGCAACAAAAGGTGAGTGGTTTGATAGGGGATACGTTCTTGAAAAGAGCAGATGCAATGAAGAAGGTGTTATGTGTAACCCTGCTGAGCGTTGTTGTGCTTTTGAGTAGTTGTGTAAGTGTGAATGTTGATGACGCTCGAAATACGGTAGGAAATATAACGTATACGGAAATGGTATGGATACCATGTACGGGGAAATGCTATCATCGAAACGAGAAATGCAGCGGAATGAAAAGCCCAAGCAAGGTCACGCTTGCGGAAGCGATTGAACACGGCTTCTTGCCGTGCAGTAATTGTTATTGAGATATAAAAGCGCCCATTGCTTGTCAGCAAAGGGCGCTTCGTTAGATGAAATTTATTTATCCAAATACCGACAGGCGGCCATCGCGGCGATCGCACCGTCCGAAGCGGCGGTTACCACTTGGCGAATGTGCTTGCGGCGGCAATCGCCCGCCACAAAAACGCCGTCCACGTCGCCCAGACACTGTTCGTCGGCGGCAAAATAACCGCGTTCATCCAGCTTGGCAAGAGCGGCAAACGCATCGTTTTCGGGAACTAACCCGACCGCCAAAAACGCGCCGTCAACCGTGATCGTTTGCTCGGCACCCGTCTCCTCATTGCGCACGGTAAGGCCGTTAAGGACACCGTTTTCTTGCACGTAGCCGGTAACGAGGGTGCTGAACAGCACTTCCACGTTCTCCTTTGCCATCAGTGCCTCGGCGAGTTTCGCTTCACCCGTAAAGGTGGGCAGGTTTTGCACTACGGTCACTTTGCGGCACACCTCGGACAACAAGAGCGCTTCCTGTAACGCCGAGTTTCCTCCGCCGATCATCGCGGTATCCTGACCTGCATAAAACGCGCCGTCGCATACCGCGCAGAACGAAATGCCGTTTCCGATCAGATCTTCCTCGCCGTCAAGCCCCAGCATACGGTGTTTGACACCGACGGCTAAAATAACGGCCTTGCCCTCAAAGGTATTTCCGTCTTCGGTGGCAACGGTGAATACGTCACCGCTTTTGGTGACACCCGTCACGACCTCAATTTCCGCGTCGGCACCGAGTGCTAACGCCTGCTCGGTTAATTTTTCCGCGAACTCACTGCCGCCGATTTGTCCGAAACCGGGAATGTTCTCCACCTTCGGCGAAAACGCGATCTGACCGCCGAAACCGCCTTTTTCGATTACCAAGACGGTCTTGCCGGCACGCAGAGCGTAAATGGCGGCGGTAAGACCGGCGGGACCGCCGCCGACTACGATAATATCATACATATTATGGCACATCCTTCGTGAAAAAAGGTCGGGCATCGCCCGACCTTTTTTAATTTTGAAACTTACAGAGCGGCGAGATATTTTTTGATCTCGGGAACGCTGTAATAGGTCTGGAAGTTGTCGCCGTCGGTGATGACCAACGTCGGAGCACCCTTGATGCTGTACTTACGGCACAGGTCAACGTTTTCCTCCGCGATCTTCTTTTCGTAAGCAACGCCGGCTTTTTGCAGAAGCTGCTCGGCAACTTTGCAGTTGGGGCAGGTCACGCGGGAAACGAGGATCGCTTTCGCGTTCTTAACTTCCACAGCGGGAGCCTCAGCGCACTCGCACTCACAGGCTTCGGCAGGCGCTTTTTCACGGAGAACGGAGTTCTCGATGTTATACACCTTACGATCTTTGTACTCCTGCGACTTACCATCGTTCCAGTTCTTCACAGGACGGTAGTAACCGGTGATACGGCTATACACTTCCGTCTCCTTGCCGCACAGCGGGCATTTATAAAGCTCGCCGGCAAGATAACCGTGATCCGCACAGACCGAGTAGGTCGGTGACATGGTGTAGTACGGCAACTTGTGGTTTTCCGCAATTTTGCGAACGAGGTCAGCGGCAGCTTTCCAATCCGGCAACTTCTCACCGAGGAAAGCGTGGAAGACCGTACCGGAGGTGTAACGAGTCTGCAACTCATCTTGGATTTCCAAAGCCGTGAAGATATCTTCGGTGTAACCGACCGGCAGGTGAGAAGAGTTGGTGTAGTACGGAGTACCGTTTTCGTTAGCGGTGATGATCTCCGGATACTTCGCTTTCTCGTGCTTTGCAAAACGGTAGGTGGTGGACTCTGCGGGCGTTGCTTCCAAGTTATACAAGTCGCCGTAGGCTTCCTGATAATCGGAGAGGCGCTCACGCATGTGATCCAACACTTCTTGAGCAAATTTCTGAACATTAGTGTCGGTCAAATCTGCACGGAGCCATTTTGCGTTCAGACCCACCTCGTTCATACCGATCAAACCGATGGTGGAGAAGTGGTTAGCAAACGTACCGAGGTAACGTTTGGTGTAGGGATACAGACCGTTTTCCATTAACTTGGTGATAACGGTGCGCTTCGTCTTGAGTGAACGAGCCGCAATATCCATCAACTTATCAAGGCGAGCGTAGAAGTCCTCCTCGTGCTCTGCCAAATATGCGATCCGAGGCAGGTTGATGGTGACAACTCCGATAGAACCGGTACATTCGCCCGAGCCGAAGAAGCCGCCGGACTTTTACCGCAGCTCCCGCAGGTCCGAACG
>JAZQTM010000072.1:0-2203 GCA_045630765.1 Acutalibacteraceae bacterium
CTCACTCTCAAAAAATAAGGAGATTTAAGATATGGACGAAAACAAAAACGGCTGGTATGAGCAGTCCGCAACATCAGATTGGTATGTTGTTTCCGAAAAGAGCGCAGAAGTTTCCGCGCCCGCGGCTCAAAAGAAAACCAAAAAGCCCCGCAAAAAACGTACGGGACTTAAAATAACTCTGATAATCGTTCTCGTTGTTATGCTTATTGCCGGCTCCGTTTTTATCTTCGTGGATGGCATAAACAATTTTAAGGACTTTGCTCTTTCCATTCAGAGTCTTTATGAGGACATGGACGATCACTCCGACGATTTTGATGATTTCGACGAAGTTTTCCCCGGCTTTGATGAAACCTTCCCGGATTTTGAGGAAGAATTTGAGATAATCATCCCCGAAGATGACAATCAGATTGTTATCCCCGCCATTCCCGCCGAAAGTGCTCCCCCCGAAAGTTTCCGCGATTATTTTGAAAACTACTATACCGCCGAAGAGACTATTGAATCAAGCAGTCTTGAGCGCGCCGAAGCTAAAGGAGATTTTGAAATCACACTTAAATCCAATAGCGGTAAAAAGCTTCTCACCCTTGAAGAGCTTTATAAAAATTGTTCTCCCTCCGTTGTTGGCGTTTTGGTTCAGTTTGAAAATAAAATGAACTATGGCTGGGGCAGCGGCGTTATCCTAAGCAGCGACGGTTATGTTGTCACAAACGCCCATGTTCTCTCAAATGCAGTCAAGTGTACAGTCATACTCCATAACGGCAAGGAATGCGAAGCCATGCTTGTTGGCGAGGACGCCCAGACAGACCTTGCGGTTTTAAAAATTAATTCCAAGGGTCTTGTTCCCGCTAATTTTGGAAATAATGAAGAACTGAAAATCGGCGAGAGTGTTGCCGCCATCGGCAATCCTCTCGGAATGGAGTTCACCAACACCCTTACAAACGGAATTGTTTCCGCCATTGACAGAACGGTTGATTATCTGGGAACAAGTATGCCCCTTATTCAGACCAACACCGCAATGAACGAAGGCAGCAGCGGCGGCGCTCTTTTCAATATGTACGGTCAGGTTGTCGGTATTACCAATCTGAAAATGACCAGTAACTACGGCGTGACCATTGAGGGCATAGGCTTTGCCATCCCTGCTACCACCGTTAAAAAGGTCTGCGACCAGATAATAGCAAACGGCAAGGTTTTGGGCAGACCCGGCATTGGCATAACCTGCGGCACTGTTCCCGAAGAGGCAATGGAGCTTTACGGTCTCCCCGAGGGTCTTTATATAACCGATGTCAGCGAAGAAAGCGACGCAAAAACAAAGGGAATTCGCCCCGGCGATGTGATCACCCATATAAACGGCATCCATGTTTACACCACTCAGGATGTTCTTGATATTCACGATCAGCACAAAATAGGTGATTTCCTCCACTTCACCGTTTACCGCGACGGTGAAACATTCGAAGTTGATGTTGAGATATATGATCTCGGCAATATCTACTGATAAATTTTATAAAAAAGCAGCTCACCTAATTCGGGTGGGGTGCTCTTTTTATCAATGGCGCGGCAATTTTACGCCGGGAGTAAACCCCCGCCCTACGGAAGGTGCGCGGAAATAGTACGAGGCACCGTCCCGGTGGCGCCGAACAGGCGGCAGCGGGATCGTACCTCGTTATGATTGTAGGGGCGGACCGATGTGTCCGCCCACAAAAACCTCTCCGTCCTTCTACCCTTTGCGGATGCTTTGTGATGGCTTATTTTTTTAGCTGTTGGTTATAATTCAAAACATAATCAACATATACTTTATTTATAATATAAATTCTTGCTTTTTTACATATTTTGTGCTAAAATTTAGGCTAATGGAGTTTGCTCAAAAAGCGACTTTTCAACAATTTTAAGGGGATTGATGATATGAATTCCATAAACGATATATGGGCCGGAATAATGGAGATACTCTCCGGTCAGCTTACAAGCACCGCAATAAACGCCTGGTTTTCCGACTGCACACCCATCGACCTTGAGGACGGAAAGTTTATAATCCACACCACCTCAAACTTCAAAAAGGGCATAATCGCACAGCGCTTCGGCGACAGCATCCGCGCCGCCCTCAGTGACCTTTTCTCCTGCGACTTTGAGCTTGTCATTCTTGCCGGCGACGAGATAAACGAATACCGCACCGAGGTCAAAGACCGCAACACCCTCCCCGAGATGGACGGTT
>JAZQTM010000073.1:0-11345 GCA_045630765.1 Acutalibacteraceae bacterium
TGCAAGTCTTTTTTAAAAATATTTTTAAGCGAAAATTTCACCGTTTTTATCCAGCACCGACAACCGTCGTACGGTATATACAAGTGGTGTTGTTTCCAAGTTCGTTTCCAGCGCCGTCATTATAAGCGACGGATTGATGGTATCAGCACTGCTGCAAGGTAACGTGAGTTCCAACACACACCCGTTTTCCGTTTCGGTGACAGAAGGCGCCGACGCCTCAAGTGCCGGCTTCAGATCGATGGTTTTATAATCTTTCTTCTTGGTGCGCTTTTGCACAAGCACCTCGTCCTTTTGGAACAGAGCACGTACCGCTTCTGCGGGACAAGCGATCTCCATACGGTACACCGCACGGTCTACCTCCCCCGCTTTTTTGACCGCCCACGCGGCGCCGATCACTTCCAAGCCCTCCGGCATAACTGCATTCAGTTTAACCGCCAATTCGGCAAGATCCATTTCTTGTTCCAAACGAATATCCATCGTTTCTCGCTCACCCTCGAAACCGAGCGACAACGGTGATGCAAAAGTCAAATAAGGATGGCGATTAAAGCCCTCGGTATACCAAATAGGCAGTTTTGCCCGACGCACGGCACGTGTCATCGTACGGTTTAAGTCAAGGTGCGAAATATAGCGTGCTCTGCCCAGCTTGCGAAAAGTCACCCGCACCGTGCGAAAATCTTTAACGTCGTTCAATGCAGATTCCTCCCTTAAAGCAAGTCGCACCGCAATGCGAACATTCCTGACGGCAGTTGGGGGTTGTGGCACTTTCATGTGCTTTGCGGTTTTCCGCCAGTAGAAATGCTTTCGTTACACCGATGTCCAGATGATCCCACGGGAAGATTTCATCCTCCGCACGGCGGCGGCACGCATAGAAATCAGGATCCAAGCCCACTTCGCGGAAAATGTCCATCCATTCGTCAAACTTGAAATGCTCCGACCACGCGTCGAGATTAAATCCACGGCGGAACGCTTCCAACAACGCTTTACCGATGCGACGGTCACCGCGCGCAAGGATCGCTTCCAAATAAGACGTTTCGGCATCGTGCCAGCTGAGTGATATTTTTTTGGTGGTGACGGATTCCCGTAACACTTTTTGTTTCTCACGCAACTGCTCAATGGTATCCTGCGGCTCCCACTGGAACGGAGTAAACGGTTTGGGGACAAAACAAGAAACGCTGACCGAAACAGACACGCCCTTCCCCTTCGGCTTGTCCGGATTATGATAAAAACAATTCACGATCTTTTGGCCAAGCTCGTTGATACCAACAATGTCTTCTATCGTTTCGGTGGGCAATCCCATCATAAAATACAACTTAACCGACGTCCAACCACCCGCAAACGCTTTCGCGGCAGTATCCAAAATCTCGTTTTCGGTAAGATTTTTATTGATAGCATCGCGCAACCGCTGTGTACCTGCTTCCGGTGCAAAGGTCAACCCGCTGCGGCGCAGTACGTTCAAACGATTTGCCAATTCCTCCGAGAAACCATCCACGCGCAGCGACGGAACCGTGATATTCGTGTGTTCTTTTTCCGCCCACGACAATAAGCGCTCCAGCAGTTCTTCCAAATGCGTGTAATCACTGGTTGATAACGACGACAGCGAAAACTCCTCATACCCGCTCGTCTCGCACAAACAGCGACTTTGGCGATCGATGGTATCCACGGATTTTTCGCGGACCGGACGGTAAATAAAGCCCGCCTGGCAGAAACGGCAACCACGAATACAGCCGCGGAAAATTTCGGTCATGGCGCGGTCGTGCACGATGTCAATAAACGGGACAACAAAGGAATCGGGATAATAAGCGGTATCCATGTCACGAATAATACGTTTGCGCACCGTGGCGGGCACACCGTCTTGCGGTGTGATCGCGGCGATCGTGCCATCCTCATGATAGGTAACGTCATAAAGTGAAGGCACGTACACGCCCTCAATGCACGCCGCTTCACGCAAGAAATCCGCTTTACGATATCCGCGCTGTTTATGCGTGCGGTAGAGTTCCATCAGTTCAAGATTGACCTCTTCCCCTTCGCCGATGATAAACAGATCAAAGAAATCGGCAAGCGGTTCGGGATTATACGCACAAGGACCGCCAGCCACTACGAGCGGCATATCGTCACCGCGTTCATGACTTTGAAGCGGGATGTCGGCGAGATCCAACATGTTCAGGATGGTGGTATAGCACATCTCGTATTGCAAAGTGAATCCGACGAAATCGAATTCACGGATAGGATCACGGCTTTCCAATGCAAACAACGGAATGTGATGCTCTCGCATAAGCGCTTCCATATCCGTATCGGGCGCGAATACGCGCTCGCACCAAAAATCCTCCACGGCATTTTTAAGACCGTAGAGTATTTTCATACCGAGATGCGACATGCCGACCTCGTACAGATCCGGAAAACAAAATGCAAAACGCACGTTGACGCGGCTTTTATCCTTTACAACGCTGTTGAGTTCCCCGCCGGTATACCGCGCGGGCTTTTGCACTTTATCGAAAAGCTGCTCCACTGTGATTGCCATGGAAATCCTCCCGAAATATAAACTACCACCAGTATACCGCATATTTCGGGGTTTTTCAATGCTTCTCTTTGAAGAAAAGTAACAAAAGCAGATATCCGCTCATCAGGAGCAGGGTGAAATTGCGGCTTTCCGATAACAATAAATAAAATCCAACAACCGCGATCGGGAAAATCGCAAGCAATGATACTGTACGAAGTATACGTCGTGCTCTCTCCTCGCTCATCGAAAAACATAACAGCGCATACAGTGCTTCCCCGCCGTCAAGCGAGGTAATCGGCAACAGATTAAAAAGTGCCAACCCCGCGTGTATCACGGCAGCAGTCGGTTGACGCAACCGCCAAAACACTGTAAAGCAAAACACATTGACAAGCGGTCCTGCCAATGAAACGAATGCTGCTTTTCGATAACCGAGATAATAACCTACATCACGTTCTATACAGATGCCAAAAATGCCCATCGTCACGCGCCGTGGGTGGTCGTGTACGATGAGCATAGCAAGCGCGTGTCCCGCTTCGTGCAAAAGTGAGGCTAACAGACAGAGCAGTATAAAGTTGCCGTCGTTAAACGACATCAGAACGATCACTGACGCGGGAAACAACAAGCTCAACCGAAAAGTGATACCACTCCACGTTTTTTCAAGCATCGCCGTTCTCCAGCCATGCAGATACGGTGTCGACGATTCCGTTATCGATCAAGGCATCGCGAAATACCGTACGCAATTCATCGTAAAAGTTCCCGCCGATCAATCGCACGATAAGCGCGATCAGCAGAACAACACCGCAAGCCGCACTTTGCCAAAGAAGTAACGTCCCACCGTTTGGTTTTCGGCGCTCGGGGTGTTGTTCTGCCATCGTTCATTCTCCTTTTTTACACAATAATACAAATCAGGCCGTTGCAACCCTCGTTGATGATGCGTTCAACCGTTTCTTTAAGTTTCAGTCGCGCGTCACCCGGCATACGGTACAGTTTATTATGCAAGCCCTCATTGACAAGTCCGTACAGCGAGGTGCCGAAAATGTTGGATTCCCAAATCTTGGACGGATTTTCCTCGAATTCACGCAACAAGTAGTTCACCAGTTCCTCGGATTGCTTTTCGGAGCCGACGATCGGTGCGACTTCAGTGGTGATATCCGCTTTCATCATATGGATCGACGGTGCCGTCGCGCGCAGACGAATCCCATAGCGACCGCTTTGCTTGATGATCTCGGGTTCCTCCAACGACATTTCATCCAGTGCCGGCATTACGATACCGTAGCCGGTGTTCTCCACTTGCTCAAGTGCCGCTTTGATCTTGTCGTATTTTTTGCGAATGGAACTGAGTTCTGTCATACAGCGCATCAGGTCGCCCTCGTCCGACACGGGAATCCCCGTCGTTTCCCCCAGTACGCGATAGAACAGATCCGGTTTAACGGCGAGTTGCACCACACCGCTCCCCTGACCGAGTTGAATATCGGAAAGCGTGGTGCTGCTGACATACTCGCATCCATCCATTCCTTGCTGCAAAAGATTCAACTCGCGGATCTTTTCGACACCGTCGACGGAAGTCTTGATGCTGTCCATAATACTGCGGCGAACGGGATGCACGTGGTCAAGTTCCATCACCCACGTCGGCAAACGGAAACCGATCTCGCGCACGGGAAATTCAAAAAGGATGGTTTCCAAGATTCCGCAAATGTCTGTTTCGCCAATCTCCAAGCAATTAACGGGGCGCACAGGCACGCCGTACTTTTCACTCAATTGCGCACACAAGGTTTGTGACTGTTCACCATTGGGATCGACCGTGTTAAGCAGCACGGCAAACGGCTTGCCGAGTTCTTGTAATTCACGAATCACGCGCTCTTCCGCCTCGGCGTATTCTTCACGCGGGATCTCGGTAATGCTGCCGTCAGTGGTGATGACAAGACCGATGGTGGAGTGTTCGGCGATCACCTTTTGTGTACCGACCTCCGCCGCCATATTAAACGGCACTTCCTCGTCAAACCACGGCGTTTTCACCATACGCGGCGCGTTTTCCTCAATATAGCCGAGCGCCGAAGGAACGACGTAACCAACACAATCAATCATACGCACTTTCATATTTGCCGCGCCGCTGACGGTGATATTCACCGCTTGCTCGGGAATGAATTTCGGCTCGGTCGTCATAATGGTGCGTCCCGCCGACGATTGCGGGAGTTCGTCAATCGCACGCTCGCGGCTGTATTCGCCGTCGATATTCGGCAGTACCAGTGTGTCCATAAATTGTTTGATAAAGGTGGATTTACCCGTACGTACCGGGCCGACCACCCCAATATAAATATCGCCGCCGGTTCGTGTGGCGATATCGTGGTAGATGGTGTTACTCGCTGTCATATTCCATGCCTCCGCTCACATCATTTTTCGTTTGTATATTCGTATGTACGAAGGGTTGCAAATATGACAAGCCGGTTACAAGAAAAAACAAAGCCGCTTGTCAACACAAGCGACTCTGTTTTTATGATGCAATTTTAATCTGTTCTTTTGAAACGCTCATGAGTGTGTCAAGTTAGGATCAACAAAATTCTAAAACTTTTTTTGCTGTATATTCATCGATAATAAGGGTATCAATTAGTTTTGTTCTCAAAGCACCTACGATTGCTAATGCCTTATTGTCACCGCATGCAACAGCAATCGTTTGTTTTGCATTTCTTATGTTATTTGCAGATGCGCATAAAGTGTTTTGATACAGATTTACAAATTCGCCTTTTTTATTAAAGAAATGAGTTGCTATATCACCAATAATCTCTGAATGTTTTTCACTATAACCAAAGGTTTTGCCAAAAACATCAAGAATTTCGGTATTTCCTATTCCAACAATCGCAATATCAGCAGCATCCCAAAAATCTTGCATTTTTTTAAAATAAGAAAGTTTCTTAAGCAAATTGCAATCCTCGATACTTTCTGCCATATAAGGAAACCACGCATATTTTACATTGGCGCCGATCTTATCTGCCATACCACGAGCCAATTCATTTGACGAAAAGTATGAATTTTCATTGTCGGTAGCACCAAAAAGCGGGAAAACGGTATTTCCGTTTGTTTTCATTTCAGGCATCGAGTTTATCAATTCTTGAACTGTTCTACCCCACGAAAGTGCTATTTTCTGTCCACCCTTATCAACCATGGGAAGAATATAATCCCGCGCCGCTTTTACCGTCATCGTTCTGCGTATCGGTTCATTTCTACTTGTAGATCCACAGACAACACATTTATTAATGCCAAACTGTTTACAAATGAGTGTTTCCAATTCTTCACAGTCCTTTTTTGGATTGTGAATTTTTATTTCGACGATATTTTCTTTTATGGCATCATTTAAGAGTTTGGAAACGGTCTGCCGAGAAAGATTCATTAAATTGGCTATTTCCTGTTGTGTATGCTTTTTTTCATAATAAAGGGTTGCTACTTCCGACATTAATATTTTTTCATCACTTACATTCATTTTGCTCACCTACTGTTTAATCAGTTTACCATCTGCAAAATCAAAAGTCAATTACTTAACATTTGTAATTGACAAATGTTAAGGCTGGCGTTATAATGCTTTCATCATATTTAAGGAGTTGTTTTTATGTTAGTTTCTATGAGAGAAATGCTTGAGGATGCCAGAATAAACCATTATGCTATCCCGGCATTTGATATCAGCAATTATGATATGATGCGTTCCGTGCTTGAGGCTTGTGAGGAAGAGCGCTCTCCTGCTCTTTTAATGGGACTTGGCGTTGACCTTACAGGAAAAGGTTTATCCCTTCTTACCTCTATGGTAAAGGCTGCTTCAGAGCATTTCAGCGTCCCTGTATGTTTTCATATGGACCATGCGACTGATTTTGAATTGATTAAAGCAGGTATTGATGCAGGCTTTAGTTCAGTTATGTTTGATGGATCGGTTTTACCGTTTGAAGAAAACGCTAAGAAAACTGCTGAAATTACAAAATATGCTCACGCCAAAGGCATAACTGTTGAGGCGGAGTTAGGTCACGTTGGCAATGCCAGTGTTGGCAGCATTAGTGAAACCGGGACCGATGATGACCCGGGTGAAACATTAACAGTACCTGAAGAGGTAGCAAAATTTATTGAAATAACCGATGTGGACGCTCTTGCAGTTGCTATCGGCACATCTCACGGTGTTTACAAAAAGACGCCTGAACTAAGAATTGATAGACTTGATGAGATCACCGCCGTTTGCAATCGCCCTTTGGTCCTTCACGGCGGAAGCGGCACACCCGATTGCCAGATGCAAAACGCGATACAGCATGGCATAACTAAAATCAATATCTATTCTGATGTTGTCGGTGCTCTCAACAAAGGACTTAAAGACAAGCTCAATACCATCGAAAACCCCTCCACGTGGCCCTTTATTGTGTTCGAGGATGCCCGAGCGATGATGAAAGAGGTTGTCAAAGATAAATTAAGAAAATTTGGCAGCGCCGGTCGGCTATAATAGGAGGAAAAGTAATGAAAACAAAAGCAGTACGTCTTTACGGCGAACGCGATCTGAGGTTAGAAGAATTTGAACTCCCCCCACTGAAAAATGGGGAGTTATTGGTCAAGGTCATATCCGACAGCGTGTGTATGTCCACATACAAAACCGCTATGCAAGGTGCAAAACATTTACGAGTACCGAATAATGTTGCTGAAAATCCTGTCATTATAGGTCACGAATTTTGTGCCGAGGTGGTGGAAGTCACCGATAAATGGAAAGATCGTTTTAAGGTTGGTGAAAAAGTAGCTATGCCACCGGTATTATCGTATTTGGGTGGTGTAGATACCGTTGGTTATTCCTTCGGCGAAATCGGCGGTGTTTCGACCTATTCCATTATTTATGACCATATTATTGAAAACGATTACCTTATCAAAGTGGAAAGCGATGCGTTCTTTAACGGTTCATTGATCGAGCCGGCATCTTGCGTTATTCGCGGATACAAGGCATCGAATCATTTAGATGAAAAACTAATGCCCTTTACAAATATTCGCGAAAACGGCAAAGTCGCCATCCTTGCCGGTTGTGGACCGATGGGCTTGGTGGCGATCGATATTGCGTTGCACGGTGATATAAAACCGTCCTTGGTAGTGGTTACGGATCTAAACCAAGAGCGTCTGGACCGCGCACGGCAATTGTTCGACCCTGCCAAGGCGGCAAAAGACGGGATACGTCTCTGCTTCGTCAACACATCAGATAAGGACGAACTGCTAAGCCTGACGGACGGCAAAGGGTATGACGACGTATTCGTGTATGCTCCGGTGCCGGCGGTTGTGGAACTCGGAGACGCAATTCTTGGCTTTGATGGTTGTCTCAATTTTTTTGCCGGTCCGATGGATAAAAAATTTAGCGCACCATTTAATTTCTATAATGTCCATTATGCACAGCACCACGTTGCCGGCACCAGCGGCAGCGTGCCGGAAGATATGCACGACATCGTGCGATTAATCAGTGAGCAGCGTATCAATCCTGCCGTCATGGTTACTCACATCGGCGGTATAGACGCGGCCATTGATACAACGCTTCGCCTCCCCGAGATTGAAGGCGGTAAAAAACTGATTTACACACACATCCAGTTACCCTTGACGGCCATTGCTGATTTTGAAACACTCGGCCAGACCGATGAACGGTTCAAAATCTTGCACGAGCTGGTCACCGCACACAATGGCCTATGGTGTGCCGAAGCAGAACGGTATTTATTGGAAAATTTCTAAAGAAAACAGCAGCTCGAATGATTTCGGGCTGCTGCTGTTTTTTACGATGCCTCTTTTAGCTTGTTACTCTCAACTACACCCTGCGCCGTTTCTAACATATTTTCCGCGAATATAGCGTAGCCTTTGGTGGGATCGTTTACAAAGGCAACAGTACTTATTGAGCAAATGTTTTTGCAAAAAAGTTAGCGAACATATACTCATTATTAAGGCGTACGCTTTCCTTGAGGTGTCGTTTAGCTCTTTCCTTATTGCCCATATACTCTTCGCAAAGACCGGTTAAATATAGATATTGTGCTTTTCTGAGTCTTGCAGGTTCGTCAACAAAAGGAATAAAGAAAGGTGTTGTACCAAAATATCCGTTATCACGAGTGTCCTTTATTTTGCTCCACTCTCTGAAATACTTAGTAATAAGATGCTGTCCTTTGAGCTCATCACCTAAATGATTAAAGGAAAGTGCTTGGAAATAAGGTAATTCTTTAAGGTGCATATTGCTGAAATATTCAATTTCCGTAGTTGCGATATATCGGAATATTTCATCTGCTTTTGCTTTTTCTCCAATAATTTCAAGACAAATTGCCTCATAAAATTTAAGCGGAATAAGCTTGCAGTGATTCCAAATACCTGCACCTAAGGATTGAGGCAACACCTGTCCTTCTTTGAAAAATTCAATTGCTTTTTCGTAATTTCCGTTTTCAAGTTCAGTTTTACCTTTTACAAGATAAGCAAACATATATTGGTCTGCAATAGCATGCTCGCCGCCCTCACAGGGAACAAAGTTGTGTGACATAAGGGTTTCAATAGCCTTATCGGGCATAAATGCCTGATTATATGCTTTCGAAAGTTCGGTTAAAACATCATCTCTTGTAACCTTATGTAAGGTTATTAAATCAATTTTATCTGTGGGTGCAACACCCATTTTATTCATAAGGCAAACTGTTTCATAAAGCAATTCTTCATCATCTGTGCGTTCATTCACAAGCGATTTCATTATGCATAACGCTTCTTCTGCTCTGCCAAGATGGCTGAAATATGCAACTGCAAGATTTCTTCTTGCAATATAATCATCGCACTGCTCCCAAAGTTCAGCCGCCTCATTATAATGAAGTTTGTTATACAAAAGACAACCAAGCAACATTTTGGCGGTTTTACTGTTCGTTTTAGAAATTACATCTTCTAAAATCATTTGCTCCTCAATACGAACAGGGTAAGCGCGACCGAGCATTGCTGTTTCAGCCTTCTTATACTCTTCACTACCGTCAAGGCCTACCAGGAACTTATAATATCCTAAAGTGTAATATGACATTTTCTTTTTGCCCGCATCACAAGAGGCTATTGCACCCTCAAGCAAGGAAATAATATCCTCATATCTACCCATAGCAGATAAATCGAAAGCGATATCAAGACAGGTCTGCACGGCATCAGAATCCATTATGTCATAGAATTTTTTATCATTTGAAAGATATCTTGCCATATGGTCGAGATTATCCTTTTTAAGTTGTTCTTTAAGGATGCTGTCCGCCTTTTCTGTCTCACCGATTTCTCTCAAAGCGATAACCAAAGCAGAAATGGCAAGATTATTCTTTCGACCGTAATCGAGAGCGTTTTCAGCGTGTCGAATAGCTACTTTATAATCCTTGCGTTTAATATCAATAAGTGTAATTCTTGTCATTGCTTTTGCAACGCTATCCGCTGCCCAATACGCCTTATAATAGTAATCATAAGCCTTATCGGTTTCACCTTTTGCTTCAAGTATTCTGCCGTATGTATAGTAAACATCGCCGATTTGCACACGCTCGTTATAAATAGTAATGGCACGGATCGCCCTTTTTATATAATCTTCGGCAGAGTCGAGTGCATACCTTGAAAGCTCATATTTAGCCATTGCAAGAAGTGACGGAATATGATTGATCTTGCGCTTTAATGCCTCTTTCCAGAAACTATCAGGATTGGTATGAGGGTCACGGTATTGGTCAACGTGAACACCGGCAAGATAAAGTTCATCGGGGTCATTCATACCTGCTGCAGACGGCATATCGGTAATAACATCAGGCATAGTAAATTTGTTAAATTTCTTTTCCGTATACTCGGCAATAGATTTACCATCAGCAATGATTTCGACAGTTACATATTGCGGTAAATCTTTAATTTCAAAATCCAAAGGCTTATTAGGAATGAAATGGCAAGTTTGTTCAAAGTAAACATTCTCACTATCAAAAATCTTAACAATGGCATTTTTATAAACCTTAGTGGGTTGCAATTTTAAAGAATTATTTTCCTTATCCAATCGAAATGCACAGTTAAGGTTTGCAAATGTTGGGGAACCTATTTTTGAAATAGGGTACCAATGCTGAGAAAATTCCTTTGTTTCGTAAGGGGCAAGCCAGGAAAAATTAGGCTGATTATCCGAATATGAACCTGCCATAAGTTCTGCATACTCTCCGTCGGTATCGGTAAGAGCATTTTCCCAAGATTTAGATAATTGACAATAAGCCCAGGTAAACATCTTTTTACCGGGAGAAATATGATGGTCGCCGATATGAACTACTCCGCATTCTTTGCCGTGGTCGTAACCACCAAAGAAATCATAATCCGAAGCACAGGCAAAATATGAGGTTGCCTGTTTTGTATTCTTATGCCAAGAAATATCGCGGTTGGTATCCATCGGAATACCGTTGAAAACTCCATTTCCGGCAATGGGATATGTAGTTCTGGATTTCAAATAATGGAAATTAACATAAGAAACATCTTGCGGGAAGAATATCTGATAACTTTCATTCACCGGCACCGCCGCATTCTCCCACCAAAGGAAAGATTTATCGGCAGCGGTTCTGTTATAAAGGCGCATTCTGGTTTCGAAAGAAGTTTCATCAGGTCTTAAAATGATGCTAACCATACCCTTCATACGGTCGATCGGGTCATGTTCGGATAAATGACAAGCCGCACTGCCATCTGACATTTCCTCAATAGTAAAATCACAAGGCATAAAACCGGATGCTCTATGGTGGAAAGGCCAGTTGAATTCAACACCGCCCGAAATCCAAGAGCCAAGCACACCTATAAGCGCAGGTTTTATTACGTGTTGTTTATAAAAATAATCGTATCCTGTTGTTTTATCGTATGCCGA
>JAZQTM010000074.1:0-38854 GCA_045630765.1 Acutalibacteraceae bacterium
ATTGACCGGATTCTTTGAATCTTAATTAACGGGTAGTGTGTTTCTTTCTTGTTTGCATTGTTTAATTTTCAAGGTCCTTATACCAAACCCCGGTTTAGGGGGTCAGTTTTTACAATATACCATTATTTGATGGTATTGTCAACACTTTTTTGAAAAAGTTTTGATATTTTTTTAACGCTTCAAAACGTGCTTAACACCGGCGAGCAAATCCTTACTGCACAGTACCGTAATCGCACCAAACAGCAAGACTTCCCAAACCGCCCAAAACGGCACTTCACACAACATAATTACCGTTTGTGAAAGCACGATACCGGTACAAATCAGCAACCGTGAATACTGCCATTGGATGCGGACGTACCGACGCGTATCCAGCAAACGCACGACAAAAACGACAAGGTAGCACGCCAACGTTGCCGCCGCAGCGCCATTAACGCCATACTTCGGAATCCACAAAAGATTAAGCGCAACGTTGATGACCGCGCTGAGTAAGGCAGTAAGAAGCGAACGCACGCTTTTCTTTTCCACCATATAGATACTGCCAAGGAAATTTACAAGGCAGGTAAAAACGACCGTAATGCTAAGCAACGGAATATACCGCCACGCCTCATAATATTCTTCCGCGAAGAGAACGTGCGGAACAACTCGTGTCACTAAAATAACACCGGACGCCAGCACGAACAGGAACGCTGTGTATAGTGACGTGACTTTTGTATAAAAACGATTGCGTCCCTCTTCCTCGGTTACAGCAGAAATCTGCCACGCATCCATAAAAATACCGGATACCAAGATCACCAATGAAGGGATCTTATATGCCGCCGCGTACAAACCGGTATACGATTCATCCCAAACCCAGCTGACAATATAACGGTCGGAAACATTTGTGATCCACCATAGTACCGTGTTGGGAATCAGCGGGATTGCGTATTTGAGCATCGACCGCATTACCGAAAAATCCAACGAACGAACATCGATAAACTGATACAGACGCGCAACAACCACCAAGAAAACGACTGATAATATATCCGAACAAATGATGGAGAACATATACCCAACGATCCCAAACTTAAATACCACTAAAAATAGGATATTAAAAAGGATCGTGGTAAGTGTGCTTAGAATGCCGTCTATCGCAAACAGCTTAACACGGTTTTGCGCCCGCACAAACTGCGCGCACAAAGAACGCAAAGACGAAGTGAAAACAAAAGCACATAACAGCCATACATAATCGGTAATAAGAGGAACAAACCCAAGCAACGGGCTAATCAACAAGAGCAGGAGCATGCCGCCGAACAAAGAAAACAAGCCGGTGGTAAACACATCACTTTTACGTACACCCTTATCCAGTCCAAAGCGCACGACAGCGTTGGTAATCCCCAACGTGATAAGCGGCAACAACAGATTACCGCTCTGTTGCAGCATATCGGTAATACCGTACTCGCCCTGGGAGAGCACCTCCGTGTACAAACGCGTGAGGAAGAACGACAACAATTTGGAACTAAAGGTACCAATAGCAAAGATCAACGTATTGGAAAACAACCGTTTATATTTATCCATAATTCTTCCCCTTTCATTATATATCCTTAATAGAATACCGAGATTTTAACGGAATGTCAAGTGGTGACACTTGCACTTTCACAAACGATATGGTAAACTGTCCTCATTCGTTTTAAAAAGAGGTTTTTATATGTCATCTCAATCCAACTACTGGCGCGGCGTTATCTGCCCGCTGATCGCCGCTTTTATCTGGGGCTCTGCGTTTGTAGCGCAGGACGTTGCCGCTGCCGACCTCGGCCCGTTCACCGTCAATGCCGTTCGATCTTGGATCGGTGCCTTCTCCCTATTATTCGTATCCTTTTTATTCCGTAAACAAACGGTGATCGCCGTTGAAAACCGAAAAGCCTACCGCAAGCAACTGCTTTGGGGCGGACTGGGCTGCGGTGTTTTGCTGACCATTGCAGCCAATCTGCAACAAGCGGGCATCGGTGCCACCGATCCGGGAAAAGCCGGTTTCATCACCTCCCTCTACGTTGTATTGGTACCCATCTTCGGCATCTTTTTGAACAGACGGGCACCGTATACGGTATGGATCGGCGTGGGTATCTCTTTAGTAGGTTTATATTTCTTGTGCATCACCAAATCTCTGACGATTGCTTTCAGCGATCTGTTAATTCTATTATGTGCCGTTTTTTTCGCATTTCAGATTCTTCTTGTGGATCGTCTGCCGAACATTGTCGGTCCACACCTGTGTTGCGCACAACTGTTTGTAGTTGCCATCACCAGCACTGTTCTCATGTTTGTTTTTGAATCGCCTTCCGTCGCGTTGATCTTAAAGCATTGGTTTCCGCTCGTTTACATCGGTGTGTTTTCAAGCGCTATCGCCTACACCTTACAAATCGTCTCACAAAAAGGCAGTAACCCAACAGTTGTATCGCTGTTACTTTGCTTGGAATCGGTCTTCGCCGTTCTTACCGGTTGGATCATTCAAGGCGACACCCTCACCCCGCGCGAAATTTTCGGTTGCTGCTTAATGTTTGCCGCTGTCACACTTGCCAGTTTCCCCACCAAAGATAAGAAAAAGGCATAACAAACAAAAACACCCGCTTTTTTTGTGCAAAACAGAGAAAGCGGTTTTTTTGCAATTTTCCACTTTACTTTGCTAACGTGGTGGTGTATAATGAGGACATCAAATTTGAGAGAGGGTTATTCATTATGAAAAAGTATTTAGCAATTATCCTGGCGGCACTGATGATCGTCACCTGCTTCGCTGCTTGCAAACCGCAAGAGAAGATCATTACGGTTGGTTACACCATCTATGCCCCGATGAACTACTTGGACGAGAACAATAAATTGATCGGTTTCGATACCGAACTCGCCGAAAAAGTGTTTGAGAACATGGGTTACACGGTAATGTTCCAGGAGATCGAGTGGTCTCAGAAATACACCGACGTTAATTCCGGCGCAATTGACTGCATCTGGAATGGCTTCACCTGCAACTCCACCGATAGCGATGATGGCGTTGCCCGTTCCGAGAAGGTAGACTTCTCCTACAGCTACATGGAAAATCGCCAAGTTGTGGTTGTGAAGAAAGACGCCGGTATTGCCGCTGCTGCGGATCTGAAAGATAAGTTGGGCGTTGCCGAAGGCGGCTCCGCCGGCGAAAGCTATGCTCAGAGCTTCGAAGGCAGCACCTTCAAGAGCTTCTTGAAGCAGACCGAGTGCTTGACCGAAATCAAAGCCGGCATCGCTGATTTCGCCGTTGTTGACGAACAGCTTGCCAAGAGCTATGTTGGTAAAGGCGACTATGCCGACCTCGCTATCGTCGATGCGCTCACCAGCGATGTCGAGTACTATGCTATCGGTTTCAAGAAGGGTAGCGAACTGACTGCAAAAGTCAACGAACAGCTTGAGGCGTTGGCAGCTGACGGTACTCTGGCTGCTCTGGCTCAGAAATACGGCAAGGAAGCTCCTCTGCCGGTTATCACCGATTTCACCAGCCAGAAATAAGTAAAATAACACAAGAGCAGGCATCCAACCTGTTGGATGCCTGCTCTTCTGCTGTGGGAGCATCATTATGTCTTTTTTGGAAGTTACCCGTTTCTTGTTGGACGGCTTTTATATTTCTTTGCTGATCTTTGCAGTTACTCTGTTATGCGGAATACCGCTTGGCCTTCCGATCGCGTTTTGCTCTATGAGTAAGTGGAAACCTCTTCGCACCATTTCCAAGGTTGTGGTATGGATCGTACGTGGTATTCCGCTGATGCTGCAGATTTTCATCATCTATTACGTGCCGGGATTGTTGTTTAACACTCCC
This sequence comes from Acutalibacteraceae bacterium, assembly GCA_045630765.1. Classification (GTDB taxonomy): domain Bacteria; phylum Bacillota; class Clostridia; order Oscillospirales; family Acutalibacteraceae; genus RGIG3009. Next base: position 3,812 of record JAZQTM010000074.1, read on the forward strand.
CTATTTAGTTATATCGACCGTTACTTCTTATTAAATTTTCAAGTTCCCGACGCAGGACGCATCGTAGCCGTTCTGATTGCCTTTTCGCTAAACTATGCTTGTTATTTTTCCGAGATCTACCGCGGTGGCATCGAGAGCATTCCGCGCGGTCAGTACGAAGCCGGCTATGTCTTGGGATTAACCAAGTCACAAGTCTTTCGTAAAATCGTTCTGAAACAAGTGGTTAAGCGCATTGTTCCGCCGATGTCTAACGAAATTATAACCCTGATTAAGGACACCGCTTTAGCCAACTGTATTATGGTTTGCGAGATCATTAAGCAAGCAAAAGAATTGGCAGCGACAAAGGCAATGATTTGGCCCTTATTCTATACCGGCGTTTTTTACTTGCTGTTTGTGGGCATTCTCACCCTTGCGTTAGGAAAATTAGAAAAGAAACTCGAATATTTTAGGAGTTAAGTATGGCAATATTAGAGGTAAAAAACATCCAAAAAAGTTTTGGGAAAACCGTTGTATTAAAAGGGATCGATTTTTCTCTGGGAAAAGGAGCCGTGCTCTCAATTATCGGTTCTTCCGGCAGTGGTAAAACCACGTTGTTACGTTGCCTTAACTTTTTGGAAATCGCCGACAGCGGCACGTTTTCCGTCAACGGAAAAGTATTATTTGATGCCGAAAACCAAAAGGCATTGACGGATGCCCAAGTGCGCGAAAATCGCTTGCATTTCGGATTGGTTTTCCAGAACTTTAATCTGTTCCCCCAATACAGTGTTTTGGAAAACATTTGTCTGGCTCCCAAACTGCAGGCAAAGGAACGTGAGGACTACAAGGCAAACGCCAAACAGATCAATGCTGAAATCGAAGTAAAAGCACGCAAGCTAATCGCTGACGTGGGATTATCGGCAAAATGTGATGCTTACCCCTGTGAACTGTCCGGTGGACAACAACAGCGCGTTGCCATTGCGCGAGCGCTTGCGTTGGATCCCGAGATCCTCTTCTTTGACGAGCCGACGTCCGCGTTAGACCCCGAACTGACCGGTGAGATCCTTAAGGTTATCAAAGACCTCGCACAGCGGGATATGACTATGGTAATCGTCACCCACGAAATGCAGTTCGCACAAGAAGTGTCGGATCAGGTCATCTTTATGGATGATGGCGTCATCGCCGAACAAGGTACTCCCGACGAGGTGTTTTTGCACCCAAAAAACGAACGCACAAAAGCTTTCCTTTCGCGTTACCATAATCAATAAGAATCAGAAAAACAAATGAGCGCTGTACGGATCTCCGTACAGCGCTCTTCTTTTTGACGTTCTTATTTGGTACCGAAAATGCGGTCACCCGCATCACCAAGGCCGGGTACGATATAGCAGTTTTCGTTCAGACGCTCATCCAAAGCAGCGCAATAGATCTGCACATCGGGATGGGCTTCTGTCAGTGCTTTCAGACCTTCGGGAGCAGCAATGATGCACATAAACTTAATGCTGCGCGGACCACGCTGTTTGATCTGACCGATCGCATCAATCGCCGAGCCACCGGTAGCCAGCATCGGATCCAAGACGATAACGTCGCGCTCGCCGATATCGCCGGGCAATTTGCAATAGTACTCTACCGGCTTCATCGTGGTTTCGTCACGATACAAACCGATGTGACCGATACGAGCAGACGGAACGAGTTCCACCGCACCATCTACCATACCAAGACCTGCACGCAGAATCGGCACAAAAGCCAGCTTACGGCCGGCGATCTTGCGCGATTTTGTCTTGGCGATCGGCGTTTCGACCGTCACTTCGCAGGTAGGAAGATCACGCGTCGCCTCATAGCACATCAGACCGGTAATCTCGCGAATGAGCTCGCGAAACTGCTTAGAACTGGTGTTCTTGTCGCGCAATAGTGTGACCTTGTGTTGAATGAGCGGATGATCAGCAATAAACGGTTTTAACATACAATTCCCTCCATACTGTTTTTCACATCATTTTTTAGATGTTTGTTCCTGTTTAGCACGTAATTCCCGTTCCGCCTGCGGCAAGCGCAGGTAGGCAGGCAATAACGCTTCACCACTGATACAGTCCCCCTTATCAATGGCGCCGAGTGCTTCGACGGCAACACCTGAAGCGTGCTGATAACGCAAAGGCTCCGGTGCTAACGTCAGATTTGAAACTGTGTCAGATAAAGCGGCATAAGCGATCGATGCACCGTCGCCCACCACCATAATCGATTCTGTGTTGTCTTTAAGACGGGTTTTAACTTCTTCCAAGGGCAACGCCTCATCCGGCGTCAGCCGCTCGATTTTTCCATTTTGCACCGAAAAAAGAGCCGTATAGATCTGTTGACAGCGAGCATCCATTGCCGCTAAAATCAAACCGCTGTACGGAAGTCCCTCAAAGCGACGTGCCATACCCGCAAGGGTGGATACCGCCACACAAGGCAATTCATTCGGAAACGACAACCCCTTGACCGCTGCTACACCGATGCGAACACCGGTAAAGGAGCCGGGACCGACCGCTACCGCCAAATGCGTAATATCCGAAAGTGACATTGAGGCATTTTTCAGCATATCGTGAATCATCGGCATCAGCGTTTGACTATGCGTTAAACGATTGTTGACCGAGGCGGTACACACAACCTGCTCCGTTCCGTTTTCACGACGAAGCACGGCGCACGATGCCGGACCGGCAGAGGATTCTACCGCAAGCAAGGTAACCGATGATGTTGTCATGATAACGTTACCCCCTCGATTGAGATCTCTCGTTCGGTTTCAGATAAACGGCGGAAAGTAACGCGCACCGCATCAGGCGGCAGCGCCGCTTCAACATTCTCGCTCCATTCCACCGCAAGGACTGCGCCCTGATCTTGATAATCATAGTACCCGGTAGTGTCCAAATCTTCCCAACCGGTGACACGATACATATCAAAATGAACAAGCGGCGGCGTACCGCCGTAATTATTTACAAGAGCAAACGTGGGACTTGACACGTGGGCATCAGGTGATAAGACGCGCGCCATGCCGCGCACAAAAGCTGTCTTTCCCATACCAAGTCCACCAAAAAAGGCAACCACGGTACCGGCAGTACAAGCAGACGCTAACCGCGCGCCAAGCGCTTCGGTTTCAAATTCACTGCGCGTTACAACTGTCATACTGCCCCCCCTTTCTATCGGTTGCTTATATTATAGTATCATAAACTTTCAGTTTATGAAAGAGGGAATTTCAACGTTCCGAAAATTTTTCTGCAAGGCGGTTCATACTAACACGGGGTGAGTGCCGTGTACAACAAAAAACAATTCATATATCGTACCGATTGGCTGCTGCTGAGTAGTTGTGTTACCGCTTCACTATATGGACTATTGCTGATTTATTCAGCAAGCATTTCAGGAGCGGGCGGCAACCCAACCATGCAAGCGTTATGCTTAATTCTCGGCATCGTTACGGCGTATTGTCTTTCACTTATCAACTATCGACAACTCACCGCTCGTTGGTATTTTCTCGCTTTCCCGACACTTGTGCTGATGGCATTAACCTTCACACCGCTCGGGTACGAAGTCCCCGGCACTGACGACCGCAACTGGCTGTTACTCTCACTTGGATCACAAAGTTTTTTGCTACAACCGTCCGAACTGCTTAAGATTATTTTTATCATTACCTTTTCGCACCACATTGCCTCACTTAACGGCGCCATTGGTAAACCGTTACCACTTTTGGGATTGTGCATTCACGGTGCGTGTCCCATACTCTTGATATTCTTGCAAGGGGACGACGGTAACGCATTCATCTGCATCGTGTTGTTTGCCGTACTGCTGATCGTTGGCGGATTACCGTTTCGCTATATCGTCGGCGGAACGGTTTCACTTGCCGCCATCGTACCACTCGTTTGGCAATGGATGAGTCCCGACAAAAAAGCTCGTTTTCTCTGTTTGTTTCAAGTAGAAGCTTATCGCAACACTACAGGCTGGCAACAAGAGCTCAGCATCACGGCAATCGGTTCAGGAGGCTTATACGGTACAGGATACCTGCAAAGCGGCAAAGACCATCTGTACGCCAGACAAAACGACTTCATCTTTACTGTTGCAGGCGAAGAATTCGGATTGCTCGGCGCCGTTGCCGTGATGATAGTATTGAGTATTATCCTCTTTGCGATCTATCGTACCGCACGTAAATCCACAGAGCCGATCGGACGATTACTGTGCGTGGGATTACTCGTTCTGATTTCCGCACAAGCAATCGTCAACATCGGTATGGCACTGCGTTTAATGCCCGTACTGGGGATCACGCTTCCCTTTTTCAGCGCCGGCGGAAGTTCTCTGCTAACGCTTTTTTTCGGTGTTGGTATGGCTATGAGCGTCTACCGTTATCGCCATTCTCGGTATTAGGATTTCGCATCATACCAAGTTTTACCGGTATGCACATCCGCTCTCAAACGAACAGACAATGCTGCCGCTTGTTCCATTTCCTCGCGCAAGATAATTTCCACGCGATCGGCATCACGCTCTGCCGCTTCCACGATCAATTCATCGTGCACCTGTAAGATCAATCTCGCATCCACCTGCTCACGGCGCAAACGATCGTGGACACGAATCATTGCAAATTTAATAATATCAGCAGCCGTCCCTTGAATGGGCATATTGCGTGCAACGCGTTCACCGAACGCCCTCGTCATATGATTCGACACCCGCAATTCAGGCAAGGGGCGACGGCGGTTAAACAAAGTGGCGGCATAACCCGTCTGCTTTGCCGTTTCGATCAAGTTGTCCATATAACCGGCAACTGCACTGTAACGTGCCAAATATTGCTCAATATAGCGTTTTGCTTCACCGTAACTGACGTGAATATCCTCAGACAGTGAGTGTGCTCCAATGCCGTATACAATGCCGAAATTCACGGCTTTTGCCTGTGAACGCATTAGCGGCGTTACCATTTCTTCAGGTACGTCAAACACTTGAGATGCCGTAATACGGTGAATATCGTCCTCATTGTTAAAGGCGTTTACCATCGTTTCATCCCCGGACAGAGCGGCAAGCACACGCAACTCAATCTGGGAATAGTCAGCATCGCACAACACGTAACCATCTTTCGCCCGAAAGAAACGGCGCAGTTCGCGTCCCAGTTCTTGACGAACGGGAATGTTTTGGAGATTCGGTTCCGTTGAGGAGATACGTCCGGTACGTGTTTCGGTTTGGTTAAACGACGTATGGATTCGCCCATCGGGCGCAATCACCTTGAGCAAGCCATCACAATAGGTGGATTTCAATTTAGAAAGTGTCCGATAATTCAAGATCATATCAACGACCGGGTGAGCAAGGCGCAAGCTTTCCAACACTTCGGCATTGGTAGAATAACCGGATTTTGTTTTCTTTTTAGCCGGCAACCCTAAATCTTCGAACAAAGCTTTTGCCAGTTGTTTCGGAGAATTGAGGTTAAAAGAATAACCGACCTGTTCTTCAATAGACGCAATCAGGGTGTTTAGTTGGGTTTCCAGCATATTGCCAAAGGCGGCAACCCCCTCGCCGTCCACCGCAAAGCCGACCTGTTCCATAGAGGCGAGCACGATACTGAGCGGAATCTCCATTTCACGCAAGAGGGCATCCTGCTCGGCAGCGTGGATCTCTGCTTCCAGTTTATCGCACAGCGGGGCAAGCAAGCGCGCTTCAAGCGGCTGCTCGCCTTCCGGCACGGCAACACCGTATTCCTGCGCCAGGCGCGGTAATTCATACGTTGAGGCAAGTGGATTGAGCAAATACGCCGCCAACACCGCATCCATCGTAACGTTCTGAAGCGTACGATGATATTGGAGTGCGTGTGCAGCAAGAGCCTTGGTGTCCGCCGTACGCTTTTGCACCGCGGGGTTTTCCAAGAAATTCAGGAATTTCGGTGATGTCGCCAACACTGTTGCCATCGCATCATCCGCCGTCACATACGCCGTTTCATCCTGCAACCACACGGTAAAGGCACCATCGGTTGTTAATTCATCGAACGAAACTGTCTTGAGGGTGATCGGCTGTGCGGTTTGCTGCGGGATATCCGCGCCATCAAGCTCAAGGCGTTCCATGATTTTAAACAATTCAAGGCGCGTCATCAACGACGCTAACTCAGCTTTTTGCAACGGTCGAAGCGCATAATGCGCAAGTTCCGTATCCATCGGCATCGTACGGCAGATTTCACCCAGACGGCGGCTGAGATAGGCGTTGTCACGTCCGTCTTCCAACTTGCGGCGCACCGTTTCGCGCACCTCGTCCAGATGTTCATACACACCGTCCAACGTGTCGAACTGATGCAACAGATCCAAAGCCGTTTTTTCACCGATTCCCGCCACACCGGGGATATTATCGCTGGCATCCCCCATTAACGCCTTCAAATCAATAAGCGCTTGGGGCGTTAAGCCATATTTCTCATAAATGGCGGCGGTATCAAACACAATGGTTTCGGGCTTTCCCATACGGGTAGCGGCAAGCAAGACCGTAACGTTCTCGCCAACCAGTTGCAGGGAATCACGGTCACCGGTGGCAATATAGCATGGAATTCCTTGTTCCTGTGCTGTTGCCGAAAGGGTGCCGAGAATGTCGTCAGCTTCGTACCCATCCTGCTCTACAACGGAACAGCCCATATAGGTCAGCAGTTCTTTGACGAGCGGTAACTGCTGTGCCAACTCCTCCGGCATTCCTTTTCGTCCGGCTTTATAAGCATCATACATCTGATGACGAAAGGTGGGTGCTTTACGATCGAAAGCAACCGCAACCGTATCCGCTTCGGTCTGTTCCAGCAAACGGAAATAGATATTCAAAAAACCAACCAACGCATTGGTGGGAACACCATCATGCGTTGTCAATACCTTAATACCGTAAAAAGCACGGTTTAAAATACTGTTTCCGTCGATGATTAAAAGCCGCATATGAGACGCCCTTTCTAAAGAAAACCCCGCCGAACAGCGGGGTTTTCGAGTTGATGATTTTATGCGCGATCAGCACTGCCGAGAACGTTTTGAATCTTGTGCTTCACAACTTCGGTGATGCAAGTACGACCGTCGCCAAGATATTGACGGGGATCAAAGTGCTTCGGATTCTCTGCCAGATGACGGCGGATACCGGCGGTCATCGCCAAACGCAGGTCGGAGTCAACGTTGATCTTGCAGACAGCCAAGGAAGCGGCTTCACGAAGCATATCCTCCGGAATACCGATAGCATCAGCCATCTCGCCACCGTATTGGTTAACAACCGACACATATTCCGGCATAACCGAAGACGCGCCGTGCAGCACGATCGGGAAACCGGGCAAGCGGTTCATAACTTCGCGCAGAATATCAAAACGAAGCTGCGGTTTCTGACCGGGCTTAAATTTGAAAGCACCGTGGCTGGTACCGATCGCAATTGCCAAAGAGTCAACACCGGTACGGGTCACGAAATCCAAAACCTGATCGGGATCGGTGTAGTTAGCCTTATCAGCTTCAACACTCACCTCATCCTCAACACCGGCGAGCTGACCAAGTTCGCCTTCAACCGTAACGCCGCGAGCGTGAGCATACTCCACAACTTTGCGGGTAACTTCCACGTTTTCCTCATACGGCAAATGAGAACCGTCGATCATCACGGAAGTGAAGCCGCCGTCAATGCAATCCTTGCACAGCTCAAAACTGGAACCGTGATCCAAGTGCAGTGCGATCGGCAGACCGGTCTCTTCCACAGCCGCTTGTACCATGTGATACAGGTAAGGATGATGTGCATATTTTCTGGCAGAGCCGGAAACCTGCAAAATAACCGGCGAGTTTAACTCTTTGCAAGCTTCCACAATGCCTTGCATAATCTCCATGTTGTTGACGTTGAACGCGCCGATCGCGTATCCACCGTCATAAGCGTTTTTGAACATTTCTTTTGTGTTTACGAGGGGCATAATCTAAGACCTCCTATTTGTTTATAACGTTATTATACACGAAAAACTTTATTATGCAAAGCATTTCGTTAAAAAAACCGTGCTTTTTGTAAAAAAACTTGTTTCATACCCTTAATTTTGCTATACTGGGACTGTAAAAAGGAGTGAATGATATGCGCGCTGATATTACGAACATCCCGATCAGTGAAGTCTTTGACCCAAAAGAGGGTTGCCCTATCTGCCGTATGCGCAATATGCTTGAGCAGCGAATGGCAGAATATATCACCGGTGCCGCAATGATGGAACCGGATGTCCGCATTGAAACCAATCGCCTCGGTTTTTGTTACGACCATTTTCGTATGATTCTTAAGCAGCGTAACCGCCTTGGTGTTGCACTGATTTTGGAAAGCCATTTAGACGAGATGGAAAAGGCCATTTTCAAAGGTGGTCTTCCCCTCGTCGGCACCGGCGCAAAATCTCAAGCCAAGAAAGCGGCTGCACGCACCGAAACCTGTTTTATCTGCAATCAGGTCGACTGGGCGATGGAACGCATGCTCGCCACCGTCTGCCGCCTTTGGGAATCCGAGCGTGAATTTAGGCGGTTATTCGAGGAACAAGAAGCACTCTGTCTTCCCCACTTTACCCAACTGGTATCTCGCGCCCAAAAGAACATGAATAAACACTCAATTAACGACTTTTCCAAAGCCGCCGCGGCACTGTCAAAACAGTATCTTGAGACCCTCCGCGGAGATGTGTCACATTTTTGCAAAATGTTCGACTATCGCAACAGCGGAGAGGGCGCAGATTGGGGAAATTCGCGCGATTCTGTAGAACGCGCCATTTGGTTTTTAACAAGCCGCGAACCGTAAAGGTAATTCAACAGTTCGTATCCAAAAATCTGGAAATTACTGGTAATTTCGCTTTTTTTCGATCAAAAAATGGTGTAAAACCCCTTGAAAAATAGGGATTTGTTCACATTTTCAACACAGTTTTCCACAATTATAGGCTTCTCGAATAATTTACAATTTGTTATATTTTGTGTCGAACACCTGTTTTTGGGTATAAATTTTCTTCCCGTGACCATACTGAAAGTAGTCGCCGAATAGAACGCGTTTTTTTCGATAAAACATTCGTTTTGGCGGATAAAAATACCCGTGTGGAGGGCATAGTATGATCAAGGGGATCAGTCGTCAAATCGTGGAAGTAACCGACACGACAAATCCGTATTTCGAACGCGTATTTTTCATTGTGCGACAACAGTGTAAAGAAGCATCCCCTGCCCTTTTAGATGCGGAAGCGCACCGTTTAGTCAACACCGCTACCGGCTACACAGGACTTAAGCGAGCAAAACGGCTGCGCCTTATACGGTACTGGGGCTTATTTTTGACAGGTGTCGGCATCGGCGCTCTGGTATTACGTATTTTAATGATCCTATAAGAAAGACCTCTCATCGATCGATGAGAGGTCTTTTAACGTTTTAATTATTTTGTCATAAACAAAACGCCGAGCGTATTCGGACCGCAATGCGAAGAAATGGTGCAACCGGCACGGGTGATGAGAATTTCATCAAACGCTTGATATTTCTCAACTTCAGCTTTCACCATCGCAATCCGTTCCTCAGAAATACCGGAATGCGTGATAAAGACACGATTCGTGCGAATATCGGTGCGCCCGTCAAGTTTGTCCTGCACATACTGCTGCAGGCACTTATCCAACGAACCACGATATTTTTTGCCAACGCCCATCTTGCCACTTGTGTTATCCACCTCGATGCAAGGCTTGAGCTGTAATAAGTTAGCGCCCATCATAGCAAGCGCCGAGCAGCGACCGCCCTTGTGCAAGAATTCCAACGTATCCAACACAAAACTGGCGCTGACTTTTGAAGCGAGTTCCTGAACTTCACGGGCAACCTGTTCAGCCGACATACCGGCGGCAATGCGCTCGGCAGCCTCCAGAACCAACAGACCGCTACCGGTCGAGAGATTGCAACTGTCCACCACGTAGACACCTTCTAATTCGGCAGCCGCCATACGGCAGTTGGTATGTGTCACCGACAAACCGGAGCCCAAATTGATGTGTACGATCTCGTAACCTTGCTCCAAATAAGGCGTGAAGAAATCCGTAAACTCAACAGCGTTAACAGCCGCCGTTTTCGGCAACACCTTTTTCTCTTCATACGTGCGGTAGATATCATCCGGTGCCAAATTGACACCGTCGTCATAAGTCTTTTCCTCTAAAACAATGTGAAGCGGATTGATAATGACATGAAAGCGCTCCTTGATTTCCGCGCTCAAGTCACACGTGCTGTCCGCAGTCAGCAAAACCTTTTTACTCAAAGTATGTCCCTCCTTTGCAGTATACCATATTCTATCACAAATATGTCGAAAACGCAAGCATTTTGAGTGGCGCAACTCAACCTATGTTTTCAAGCGTACAACAACTTCGTTGGCGGTATAGAGTATATCAAAAGAATAGCTGTGATATATCCCCATTGCCCGCAAAACTGCATTGTGATTCGTGTTAAACCAATCAACAAAGGATTTATCGCCGCCCACGCAATAGATGTGCGTTGCCCCTGATTTATTTAAAATACGTGCAACTCCGTCAACGGTATACACCGTCAAGCGCGTCCCGTTTTTGACGTGATAATTATCTGCTGTCGCCACACAACCGGGCAAAGTATAGTGGTCCTCACTGCTGATCGTATGGTCTTCTTTAATTTGTGCAGTTGTGACGTTAAAATACGCATATATGACCGGCGTGTCGGCATCGTCTGTATCATCCCAAGTCGGATCGATGTGATAATATTGGCCGTCAATACGCACCACGTTCCACGCGTGCCCCTCGGACAAACCGGTAAAGGGGCTGATACTCGTCCCTTCCGCTATAAGGCACTGAATCCCCGATTGATACAGCAAATACTGAAATGCGCGGGCGTATCCTTCACACACCGCTTTGCCATTCACTAAAGCGCCGTAAGAATTATGCGCGTTAGATCCCTCTTGGTATGTCACGCGTTTTGCCAAAGCATCGTGCAACAACAGTTCTCGTTCAAATTCATTCTTTCCCGTTGCAGCGATTTCAAGCAATTCAACAACCGCTTTATTAAAAGCCGTTTGCGCCTGCAGCAACTCATCACCTGTCATCGTATAGTTGAGTTGAATTTGCGTAACCTTCTTGCTGCTTTTGGAAATGATATAACGGATATTACCATCACACCAAAAATGTTGCGGGTAATCCGCATAATAGTAATAAAATACCGTCACGAGTTCCTCTTTTGTCAGTGTTTCATCCAAAGCAACAGTCGTTTGACAATTTTGAACCGCTGTCACTATCTTCTCATAAACCTTCGTAAGCGCCGCACCGTTTGACAAACGCTTGAGTTCCGACAAGCCGTAATACGATGAAGAGGCAAGCGGCGTTAACGTGTGCACTGTCGGCGCCGCAGTCGACGCAGTAGTGGACATGGTTGTTGCTGTGGTGCTTTTGGAGATAGAAGGTGCAGTAGACCGCGTTTGTTGTGACGACTTTGCAGTAGAGGGTGACGATTCGGTGGCTGTTGTCCGTTCCTCTGTAACCGTGCCACTTCCCTTTTCAATGAAAGCCGTTGTGGTGACATCGTTATGATCTTCCGATATGGTTGCGGCACCGCAACCGCCCAGCAACGCCGCAACGAGCAAGACGCTGACAACAACAGCAAGCAGTTTAACCATTTATTACACCCTCCTTTTTATTTTCAGTATAACAAGAGCAAAATATCCTGTCAACGAAAACGCGCCGGAGTAATACTCCGGCGCATCCTGTTATCGTTCTTCGCGGAAATATGCCAGACCTAAACTTTGAGGCGGCTGATATTCACGCTTTTTGCGCATACTCGTAATAATCAACACAATGACAGTTACAACGTACGGCAACATTTTAAAGAGTTCCTTTGTTTCAATACCCAAACCGGGCAGATAGTTGTTGACGTTGCAAAGCGCGCCAAACAAGAACGAACCGGCAATGGCAAGCGATGGTTTCCAGATCGCAAAAATAACCAGTGCGATAGCCATCCAACCACGATCACCAAACGCGTCGTTTGACCACACGCCGTTGGCATACGCCATAACGTATTGCAAACCGCCAAGGCCGGCAATAGCGCTACCAATACAGGTTGCCACGTATTTATACCGTGTTACGTTGATACCGGCAGCATCTGCTGTCGCGGGACTTTCGCCAACCGAACGCAGATTCAAACCGACACGCGTGCGATTCAGAATAAACGACACAATAATAGCGACAATGATCGACGCATACGTCAGAAAATCGTGAGATAAGAAAATGTCGCCGAACCAGCCGAGATCATCAGCAAACGGGAGCGTCGTGCGGAAAAAGCTGCTGGTCTTGGTCAAAATGACCGAGGGCAAGTCACTGTTTACCAATTTGACAAGCGAACCTCCGAAGAAGTTACCCAGACCGATACCAAAGGTGGTGATCGCCAAACCGGTCACGTTTTGGTTTGCACGCAAGGTAACGGTTAAAAAGCTATACAGAAGGCCCATCAAAACAGAAAAGATCAACGAAACAAACAGCGGAATCATAATCGCTAAAAACGGATTCATATTGGCAATATCGTTACCGCAGGATTGCTCATACAGGAAGGCGCCGATGACACCGCCGATACCGCCCGCATACATAATACCGGGGATACCCAAATTCAAATGGCCGGATTTTTCGGTTACGATCTCACCCACCGAACCAAACAAAAGCGGCACACCAAGCGGGATAGAGCTTTGAATAAATGCTGTAATCATGAGCGCACCTCCTTTTTCGCGTGGTGAAATTTAACAGAATAGCGAATAAAGAATTCACAGCCGACCACAAAGAGAATGACAACACCGGATACGATATCGGCATACGAACTGTTCAAGAAGAATGTGTCTGCCACTTTGGCGGCACCCATATTGAGAAAAACAACCAATGCGGTCATTACAGCCATAATGTACGGGTTAAACAATCCGAGCCACGATACCATAATCGCCGTAAAGCCAAGACCGCCGATCGAATGCGTATTTATCGAATGGTCGGTACCGGCTACCAACAAGACGCCTGCCAAACCGGCAATAGCACCGGAAATGCACATCGTGCGTATAATGACTTTTTTCACGTTGATACCGATGTAACGAGCCGTGTTTTGGCTTTCGCCAACGACCGACACCTCGTATCCCTGCTTACTGTATTTCAAATAGAAATACATCACAACGGTTAACACGGTAACGATCAGAATGTTGAGCAAAAACTTCTGGTTACCAATCACCGGTAAAGCACCGGTGTCGACAGGGCGGATAATGGTAAGACCCTTACTGGCGATCAACACATAGTAAGCAACGATCTGCGTAGCAACATAGTTCATCATCAAAGTGAATAACGTTTCGTTCGTGTTGTACCACGCCTTAAACAGTGCCGGGATCAGACCCCATATCGCGCCGAACACGATACCAACGACGACGGATAAGAGCGTATGCAACCACGGCGCCAAGCCGTTGAGTTCCAGCATACAAATCATCGAGCCCAAGCCGCCCATCAGCGCCTGACCTTCCGCACCGCAGTTCCAAAATTTCATCTTGAAGGCCGGGGTTACCGCAAGCGTCAAGCACAACAGAATAGCGGTATCTTGCAAGAATTTCCAGAGCATGGTGGCGGAGCCGCCTTCAAACAAACGGCCAAACGCACCGCGGATCATAATGCTTAACACATCGCCGGGCGACGTTTTAGTCAGCAATAACGACACGAAAACCATTAAAGAGAAACCAATCACAATGGCAACAAGGCGGATCAGCCACGCCTTCCACGCCGGCATATCATCACGTTTAGCAATGGTAATCAGCGGTTCGTGTGTATGTTTCTTCACAACCGTATCAGCCATGGTGTGCGCCTCCTTCCGATTTTGTCATCAGCAGACCGATCTCCTCTTTGGTGGTGGTACGCGCATCGACGATACCTGTCACGCGACCGGAACCAATCACCAAAATGCGATCGCACAACTCGAGCAGCACGTCAAGATCCTCGCCAACGAAGATAACCGCCACACCGCGTTCCTTTTGTTCATTAAGCAAGTTATAAATGGTGTAGGACGAGTTAATATCCAAACCGCGAACAGGGTACGCTGCCATCAGCACTGTCGGCGATGCTGCGATCTCACGACCAACAAGCACCTTTTGCACGTTACCGCCCGATAAACGGCGTACCGGCGTCGTAGCACCGGGAGTCACGACCTCAAGATCTTCAATGATGTGCTCTGCCAAGTCCTTCGGACCTTTGCGTTCCAAGAACACACCCTTGCCCTTGGTATAGCTGCGCAGCATCATATTATCAATGATGTCCATATTCCCGACAAGGCCCATACCGAGTCGATCCTCGGGAACGAAGGAAAGTCGAACACCGAGTTCGCGAATCTGTAACGGCGTTTTAGAGCAAAGGTTGTCCATTTTATCGGTCTGCGGATTGCGGTACAGCACAGCACCGCTATCCAACTTTTGAAGGCCGGCAATGGCTTCCAACAGTTCACGTTGTCCCGAACCCGCAATACCGGCAATGCCCAGTATCTCACCCGCGTTAGCAACAAAGGAAACGTCATCCAACATTTTGACGCCTTCGCGGTTGGAACAGTTGATGTGATGAACTTCCAAACGCGGCGCCACATTTTTGGGATCACCGCGATCAATGTTAAGCGAGATCTTTTTGCCCACCATCATTTCGGTGAGTTCTGCTTCGTTCGTTTCTGCCGTGTTGACCGTTCCCACGTATTCGCCTTTGCGAAGAACCGCAACTTTATCCGACAAGCTGAGCACTTCGTGCAACTTGTGGGTAATAATAATGATTGCCTTGCCGTCATCACGCATACGGCGGAGAACCGCGAACAGCTTTTGCGTTTCTTGAGGAGTCAGCACAGCGGTCGGCTCATCCAAAATCAGAATATCCGCACCGCGGTACAAAACCTTGACGATTTCCACGGTTTGTTTCTCTGAAACCGACATCGTGTAGATCTTCTTCTTGGGATCAACGTCGAACCCATACCGCTCACAAATATCCTGAACCCTTTGTTGAGCCGCTTTTAAGTTGTAACGCCCCTCTTCATTAAGACCAAGAACAATATTTTCGGTTGCCGTAAAGACGTCCACCAACTTGAAATGCTGATGGATCATACCGATCTTATAATCAAAAGCGTCCTTCGGAGAGGCAATCACCGCCTCTTCTCCATCGATGAAAATCTGACCTTCGTCCGGAAAATAAATACCGGAGATCATATTCATCAGCGTGGTTTTGCCACTTCCGTTCTCACCAAGAATCGACAAGATCTCGCCGCGGTTAACCGTCAAGGAAACGTTTTTGTTAGCGACGACCGAGCCAAAGGTCTTGGTGATATTCTGAAGTTCAATCGCAGGTACAGTACTCATATTGGTTCCTCCTTGTGCCTGTTTTACAACTCAAGATCGCCTTGCGGGAGAAACCGCAAGGCAAGTTCAACTGTAAAATCAGGGAAGGCGGGGCAACCCTGAGCCCCGCCTTATCCTTAAAATGCCGTGTGATTATCAGCCGTAGTTACGATCCAACAGCGTGATGCCATCGATTTCGATATCGAAATACGGGCCGGAACGATGTTTGGACTCGTAGAAGATACCGTTTTCGACTGCTTCGGTATCTTTTGCGAAGTCGGCGTCGGTATCAACGTCTGCCATGTAAGAATCGATCTTCTGACCTTTAACGGTGAAGTTCGCGGTATCAAATACGTTGAGCTCACCAGCAATCAATTTCGCTTTGAGATCAGCAATCTTTTCAGCAGTGCCGGGAGCAACATTCTTACCAAGCTCGGTCAAAGCAACGGAGCCATCTTCCAAAGTACCTGCCCAGTCAACCGCGATGTCCTTGCCTTCTTTGACACAAGTAATCATGTACTCGAAGTAGGGCACCCAGTTGATGCGGGACGAAATCAAGAAGGTTTCGGGGCAAGCAGCAGCAGTGGAACCGTTGTAAGAAACGTTCGGAATGCCGGCGTTCTCACAAGCAGTCGGAGCGCCCATCGAGTCAGCGTGCTGCGAAAGCAGGACACAACCGCCGTCGATCAAGGACTGAGCCGCCTGCTTCTCGAGCTGCTCGTCGTACCAAGAACCGGTGAACTTAACATCCATCTTTACTTCCGGAACAATGGATTTCGCGCCCAGATAGAAGGACGTATAGCCGGACATAACCTCAGCAAAGGTAAAGGCGCCGACGTAGCCCATTTTCGCCTGAGCAGTAGTGATTTTGCCGCTGTCGATCATCTCTTTGAGTTTCAGACCGGCAACCACACCTGCCAGGTAACGGCCCTGATAGATGTGAGCGAACGCGTTGTGGAAGTTCTTCAG
The DNA here is from genome assembly GCA_045630765.1 of Acutalibacteraceae bacterium. Classification (GTDB taxonomy): domain Bacteria; phylum Bacillota; class Clostridia; order Oscillospirales; family Acutalibacteraceae; genus RGIG3009. The sequence goes on from JAZQTM010000074.1 coordinate 20,045, forward strand.
CTCGGTAGCGGTATGAGCCTGCGTACCGGTAGCGTGGCAGAACTGAACGTCCGGATACTCAGCAGCAGCCTTCATCAAGAAGGACTCGTGACCGAAGCTGTCCGCGAAGATGATATCGCAGCCCTCAACTTCGATGAGCTCTTTTGCAGCATCGTAGCAAGCTTCCGACTCAGGGATCTGAGTCTTCTGGACCATTTTGACGTCCATGTTTTCACAGGCCTCTTTAGCTGCAACGATGAAGTTCTTATCATAAGTAGAGTTTTCATCATGCAGGAAAATGAAACCGACGGTCAACTTGTCTTCATTCGAAGAGCCAGTGCCGCAGGCAGCCAGACCGAAAACCATCACGACTGCCAAGAGAAGTGCCAGGATCTTTTTCATGTGTTTTCCCTCCATTTTTTCTTTTTACATCCGCATTAAGCGGTTTGTAACTATTGAAAAGTGATCCCCGTTTCGGGATCCAAGGACGCGATACGCGCCAACGATTCTACGCGAATCCCCTGCGAACGCAAGAGATCACCGCCGCCTTGATATATTTTCTCAATAACGATACCCGCACCGACGACCTCTGCCCCCGCCTGCCGAACAATGTCCGACAAACCAAGCAAAGCTTGTCCTCTTGCGAGAAAATCGTCAATAATCAGAACACGATCCTCGGAATTCAGATATTGTTTAGATATCATAACGGTGTTGGTAATGCCGTGTGTATACGAATCCACTTTGGCTGAATAAACGTCGTTTGCAATGTTGCTGGTTTTGGATTTTTTGGCAAACACGACCGGCACACCGAAATATTGCGCAGCAATGCACGCAACCGCAATCCCCGATGCTTCCACGGTTAAAATCTTGGTGACCCCCGCATTATGAAACAACCGTTCAAATTCTTTGCCGAGTTCACACAACAAAGAAACATCAATTTGATGGTTTAAAAAACTGTCCACCTTCAGAACATCACCGGGACGGCATTCGCCGTCACGCAGGATGCGATCCTCTAACAGTTTCATCCGTGCACCTTCCCGCTAAAGATGGTATCGCTTTCCGTTAAACGAAAATACACCATAATGATAACGCGTATCTTGTCAAAAGTCAATATTAAAACACAAAAAATAGTGCTTAAAACATAAAAAGAACAGCCCACTGCACAAGATACAGTGGGCTGTAAATCAGAATGCGATTTTCTCTTCCAAATACTGTTTCAGATCAGTGATCGCAACACGCTCCTGTTGCATCGTGTCACGGTCACGCACCGTAACGCAGCCATCTTCTTCAGAATCGAAGTCATAGGTAATGCAGAACGGCGTACCGATCTCGTCCTCACGGCGATACCGCTTGCCAATGGAACCCGCATCATCAAAGTCCACCATAAAGTATTTGGACAGTTCATCGCGGATCTTCATAGCATTTTCGGACAGTTTCTTGGACAACGGCAACACGGCCGCTTTGAAAGGCGCTAAAGCCGGATGCAAACGCAAAACAACGCGAGTGTCGTTCTTTTCGGCATCCACGACTTCTTCATCGTACGCTTCGCACAAGAATGCCAGCACAACACGATCCGCACCGAGCGACGGCTCAATAACATACGGAATGTAGTGCTCGTTGGTTTCGGGATCGAAATATTCAAGGCGCTGACCCGAATGCTCGCTGTGTTGCGTCAAGTCAAAGTCGGTACGATCAGCAATACCCCACAGTTCACCCCAACCGAACGGGAACAGGAATTCAAAGTCGGTAGTGGCTTTCGAATAGTGGGACAATTCTTTCTGCTCGTGATCGCGAAGCTTTAAGTTCTCGTCACGCATACCGAGCGACAAGAGCCACTGATGGCAGAAATCGTTCCAATATGCAAACCAATCCAGAACCCTGCCGGGTTTGCAGAAGAATTCCAATTCCATCTGTTCAAACTCACGAGTACGGAACGTGAAGTTGCCGGGAGTAATCTCGTTACGGAAGCTCTTACCGATCTGTGCCACACCGAATGGCAACTTTTTACGGGAAGAACGCTGAATATTGCTGAAGTTAACAAAGATTCCCTGTGCGGTTTCCGGACGCATATACAACTCGCTCTTAACATCCTCGGTAACACCCTGGAACGTCTTGAACATCAAGTTGAAGGTGCGAATATCGGTAAAGTTATGCTCTCCGCAGTCGGGGCAGCAGATGTTATTATCATCAATATACTGCTTCATTTGCTCAAAGGACCAACCGGCGGGATTAACGCCCGTATCCTCAATAAGCTTGTCGGCGCGATGACGGGTTTTGCAGCTCTTGCAATCCATCAACGGATCAGAGAAGTTACCAACGTGACCAGATGCCACCCACACCTGCGGGTTCATTAAAATGGCGCTGTCCAGACCCACGTTATACGGGCTTTCCTGGACGAACTTTTTCCACCAGGCACGCTTCACGTTGTTTTTCAGTTCCACACCAAGCGGACCGTAATCCCACGTGTTGGCAAGACCGCCGTATATATCGGAACCCGGATAAACAAATCCGCGTCCCTTGCATAAGGAAACGACCTTTTCCATGGTTTTTTCCGCATTATTCATACTATAAGACCTCCGCTTTATACAATCTCCTATCTATACTAATAGGAAAGACCACAAAAGTCAACCTTTTTTGCTGTTAAAAATTTGCAAAGAACTATAGCATTTTTTGTTACATTGTGGTACAATACAGTTGTTTATACAATTTCCGTCAATAAAGGAGGAGCAACAGATGGAAAAATCACAACAAAAAGCCCTCGAAAAGATCGCTCTGCAGATTCGTATGGCGGTCATCGAAGGTACTTACAATGCAAAGAGCGGACACCCCGGCGGATCGCTTTCGATCGCAGACCTGCTCGCTTATTTGTACTTCAAAGAGATGAATGTCGATCCCGCACGTCCGGATTGGGCAGACCGTGACCGTTTTGTATTGTCCAAAGGTCACTGCGCACCCGCTCTGTACGGCGCACTCGCACACAAAGGTTTCTTCTCGGTAGAAGAGATCAAATCCTTGCGTCATATCGGCGCTATGCTGCAGGGTCACCCCTGCATGACCGAAACGCCCGGCGTGGATATGTCCACCGGTTCACTCGGTCAGGGTATTTCAACTGCTGTCGGTATGGCTCTTGCCGCCAAACTGGATAACAAATCCTACCGCACCTACGCCGTGCTCGGTGACGGTGAGATCGAAGAAGGCCAGGTTTGGGAAGCGGCAATGTTCGCGGCTCACAAAAAGTTGGACAACCTGTGCATCGTAGTTGATAACAACAACCTGCAAATCGATGGTACACTGGACGAAGTCACCTCCCCCTACCCCATTCCGGAAAAGTTTGCAGCATTCGGTTGGAACGTTATCGTCATCGAAGCGCATGACTTCGATCAGATCGAAGCAGCATTCAAAGCCGCTCGCGAATGCAAAGATAAGCCCACCGCCATCATTCAGAAATCGATCAAAGGCAAGGGCGTTTCCTTTATGGAAAACCAAGTTGGTTGGCACGGTTCTGCTCCTAACGCCGAGCAGTATGAAACAGCAATGAATGAATTGAAAGCGGCTCTTGCCGTTTTGGAACAGGAGGGTTAATCATGGCCGAGATCATTAAACAGGCAACGCGTGACGCTTATGGCGCCGCACTCGTCGAATTGGCAGAAACCTGCCCCGATCTGGTCGTGCTGGATGCCGACCTCGCTGCCGCTACCAAAACCGGCGGCTTCAAAAAAGCATATCCCGACCGCTTCTTCGATTGCGGTATTGCGGAAAGTAATATGATGGGTATCGCCGCCGGTCTCGCTGCCAGCGGTAAGACCGTGTTCGCCTCCTCCTTTGCTATGTTTGCGGCAGGTCGTGCTTTTGAGCAAGTTCGCAACTCCATCGGTTACCCGCATTTGAACGTTAAAATCGGTGCGACACACGCCGGTATTTCCGTCGGTGAAGACGGCGCTACGCATCAATGCTGTGAGGATATCGCGCTGATGCGTACCATCCCCGGTATGACTATTCTGAACCCCGCAGACGGCGTGGAAGCACGCAAAGCCGTCATCGCCGCTGTGAAGCACGACGGACCTGTGTACCTGCGCTTCGGTCGTTTGGCAGTTCCGGTAATCTTTGACGAAAGCAATTACGATTTTGAGATCGGTAAAAGCGTTCAGTTGACCGAAGGCAACGACGTAACGATCATTGCTACCGGTCTTATGGTAAACGAAGCTTTGATTGCCGCCGAAACGTTGAAAAACGAGGGCATTTCTGCCCGCGTAATCAATATGGCAACCATTAAGCCGATCGACCGCGAGGCGATTGTGCGCGCTGCCAAAGAAACCGGCTGCATCGTCACGGCGGAAGAGCATTCCATCATCGGCGGCCTCGGCAGTGCTGTCGCCGAAGTTGTTTGCGAAGAATGCTCGGTTCCGGTCCTCCGCGTCGGCGTGATGGATACGTTTGGCAAATCCGGCCCTGCAGTTGACTTGTTGAAGCTTTTCGGCTTATCTTCCGAGCATATCGTTGAAGAATGCAAAAAAGCGATCGCTCTTCGTGGATAAGTGCTGACATCAAATGCCACACTACTGTTAAATGGGAGGTTTGGCTATGTCTGAAAAGCAGCCGCAACAGCACCGTTATTCCAAAAAAATACGCATTTGGACTATTGCAGGCTCCTCTGCTATGGCTCTGATCGGCGTTTTGTGCATAACGGCGTTCATTGTGATATCCTCTGTGCTGGGGAAAATCAATTTTTCCGGAAACGAGCCTGTGGATCCCAACGCCGATATCACGCTTACTCCGGATGATGAGGAATATACCGGTGTTGTGGTAGATCCGTCGGAATATGATAACGCCGCTGCTGTATCGGATATTCCGTTGCGCGGAGATGGAAACGGAATTCACAATATCTTGCTGGTGGGTGTGGACAGTCGCCAAAACAATTTTGTTGGCTTGTCAGATACCAACGTCATTATTTCCATCAACGACAATACAAAAACCATTAAAATGGTGTCCATTTTGCGTGATACTTGGGTATCCATTCCCGGGCGCGACAAAGACGGAGACGGGCAGGACGATATTTGCAAGTTCAACACCGCATACGCCTACGGTCGCCACACGTTGCAGCACAAGACCATCGCTCAAAATTTCCGCTTGGATATCGAAGATTATGTCGGTGTCAACTTCCAAGTGTTGCCTATTTTGATTGATGCGATGGGCGGATTGGATATTTCTTTGACCACCAAAGAAATGACGCAAATCCCCGCAGACGGTTGCTTTGTTTCCATCAACGCTGTCGACAACTCAGGCTTTGTACCGCTAACAGGTGCGGCCGGTGTTTATCATTTAAATGGATTCCAAGCGATGGAATATGCGCGTATTCGTAAGATTGATAGTGATTTCCAACGAACGGCGAGACAACGCAAAGTGCTGACGTTGCTGATAGAAAAAGCAAAAACCATGAGTTATACTCAACTCATCAACGTCGTGTACAAAGCCGTTTCTCACGTAGACACGAATATGTCAACCGATGAATTCTTGGAGTTTGCCACTAATTCACTGACATATGCCTCTTATACGGTTGAAGGCGATTATCACATTCCGGAAGACGGCATGTATAAAGCCACTTCAATTTCCGGAAAAGGAAGCGGCATTTTGCTGACAGATCCGAAAACAACCGTCAAGAACCTGCACACGTATATTTACGGATAATAAAAAGCCGCCAACGTAACTTCGTTGGCGGCTTTTTTCTTGTTACTATCAATGACGCAGAAGAATGGATTGCGGAATATTTTTAACCGTAATCGTTTCAGTGCCTTCGGCATATTCACCATCCAGCGACCACGGTAACGGTTGTTCCATAGAAAACGTTACCTCGGACGCTTTAAAGAAATCAAAGAGTTCCGGATCAAACTCAGCCGTATTAATCGAATTGAGAATGCGCGCCAGTTCCGCAGCGCCGGTAGGACGGTGCACTAAAATCACCTCAAACAATCCGTCGCTCATATCCACGATTCCGGCATTGAGTTTCACCATGCCGGCAACAGACGTAGAATTGCAAACAGCGCCAAAGAGGTAATCCCCTTCGTAGCGCTTTTCCGCTGTTTCGACAATGATCTGGTGGCTACGAACCGAAAACAATTCTTTGCTTCCCTCTAACAAATACGCAAAATGGCCGAGCGCGTTTTTGGTGGTTTGCGGCGCATTATACGAGGCCGCCGTAAAAATACCGAACGAAGCAATATACGAGAAATGCCGTACACCGTTAAATAAACCAACATCCATAGCGGCATCGTGACCGTCTAAGACACTCCGCAAAGCCGCTGCGGGCTGTGTTTTTAAATTCAAGCTGTTTGCAAAATCATTGGTACTTCCTGCCGGTATATACCCGAGCGGCACTTGCTTTTTGCAAGCAAGTAATCCGTCGATCACCTCGTTCAAAGTGCCGTCGCCGCCGCAACAGATAACAAGATCGTGGCGCGATGCTAATTGTTCGGTGATGCGCCGCGCATCACCGCGCGCACCGGTAATATGAACTGTCGGCACGTATCCCGCGCGACACAATCCATCTGTAAGCGGAAACAAAGCGGCACGCCCTTTTGCCTTCCCTGCAACCGGATTGATAATCAATAACACTTTTTGTAAGCTCGCCACTGATGATCCCTCCCTACAATACCTTAATTTGATTATATCAAGCCTGTCAACCACAACCGTGAAGAAAGTGTGAATTTTTCTTTTTGGTTGACAGTAACCATCTAAAATAGTACAATATCTTTTATGAACGTTTCCCACGAAACAAGGAGAATCGATATGGCTTGGTTGTTCCGAAAACGCACAAAAGACAAACAGCCGTCTGCTGTTATTACCCTTGACGGAAAACTCATCACCTATGCCGTTCGCCGCGAAGAAACCGGTGAGATCGTAATCGGCAAGGACGGGCGTATTTGCGCAACCGAAGAGGAACTTGAACTGCGGTTTTCCGATGGATCAATCCCCTTTGCTTGTCCCCTCTCCTCTGTGGAATACGGCGAATTGATGAGCCACAACGGCGTGCTCATCACCGGTGATGACACCGTCACGGGCAAACGCATCACCGTGGTCGCTTATTACAAATATTACCGTTAGAAAGGTAGGATACTATCTATGCGCTTACATACCCTTATCGGCTCGCTCGCCTTCGCTGCTCTGCTCACCGTTGCGCCTTGCTTTTCCGTAGCAGCAGTGGAGCCGACGCCGGATGACACGATTACTGCCCCCGAGGTGAATTGTATTCGTCTTGTCACGGAACCCGATGACATCTCCGAAGACGTCTATTACGTGATGAACGGCAACAAAAACAGCGGACCCGATTCTTTCACTTGGGTAGAAAACAGCATAGCCGGAACCGCGTTGCAATTAGACGGCAACACCCAACACATTCGCCTTGCCACCGACCGTGTTAAAGAACTTACTGCCTTCACCTTTTCCGCTTGGTTTAACTGGGCAGGAAACGACGATAGTGAAAACCAGCGTTTGCTGTGCGTTTATAAAAACGAGAATCACAGTTTGATCGTTTCTCCGCACAACACCTATCCGGCAAAAGGCTTGGACGGTATTGAATTGAGCTTGGAAGATCCGCAAACCGAACCAATTTCGCTCTATCATCCGGTAGCAAAAAACGTTACCGCAGCACTGCCCGTCAACGAATGGCACCATTTGGCAGTAACTTTGTCCGATACGGAAGTGGCCTTGTACATTGATGGCGCTTTGTACGCCTCTCAAGCGCTGGAAAACTTTTCGGTTTCCACTATGGATCTGTACCGCTTAGTGATCGGTAGTGAATTCGATGGTGACGCTAACTTTAACGGTCTTGTGGACAACGCATTGTTGTACGACGACGTATTGGAGTATGATCAGATCCGATTACTGGCAGAAAACAGAGATCCGTTGGCAGGCGGCACCCCCACCACCAAAAAGGAAACTTTAGCAACCAAGCCCCGTGTTGACGATACCACATCAGACGATATCCGTCCCGTTCACATTTTGGGACTTTCACCAATCGTTTTCGCTGTATTGGGCTGCTTCTTGGTGCTGGTGATCATCCTGTCGTTAGTACTGAGCTTTTTCCGCAAAAACAACCAGAAATGGCAAGAGGAGGATCACCCGTGAAAAAACTTCTTATTTTCGTATTGTGTGCGATCCTTCTTTCTCTGATCGCAGCACCGTTATCGACAGCAGCCGTGGATAACGATAACGTAACACAAACCTATAAATTAACTGTTCTCGGTGATGACACGTTGGTTTTCAACGCAGAAAATGCGCCTACATTATGGGAAAAACCCACGTTGACCGGCGGACAGTATATGACGGCTACCGGCTCGCTGACCGTACATAACACCACCTCCACCGAGCAAAAAATCGGGTTGCGCGTCGTAGAACTCCCCTTTGATAATGAGGAAGCCTTGCGCTATCTAAACCACGTGTATATTACCGTTCGAAAAGGCAGTACCGTGTTGTATGAAGGTCCCTATAGCCGCATCAATGACGATCGTGATTTTAATTTGAACACGATACTCGCCGCCAATAAAAAAGTGGAGTATTTCATTGACTTGCGTTGTGAGTACGCTTACACGGGAACAGGCTTTGCCGAAGAAGACGTGATCAAATGGGACTTTTATGCCGTGAATGAGGAAGCGGACGATACTACCGCATCCCCGTCTTTCACCAACCCTGCCCTATGGGAAGTGCTTTTCGCCTGCGGTATCGCCGTACTTCTCCTCGGTGGTATTTTCGTGTATACCCGTTTTATCAAGAATCGTTAATCACCGCTAATTAGAAAGCGGCTGCAGCAAAAATTTTGCTGCAGCCGCTTTTTTTATTCTTCAACAGGCAATAAGGAAAGTCCTAACTCGCCAAGTTGTGCATCGTCCACCGAGGACGGGCACTGTGTCATAAGTTCGGTCATATTTTGCACTTTCGGGTACGCAACCACATCGCGCAGAGTCGGTGCGCCAAGCATTTGCATAACCAAACGATCAAGACCGAGCGCCATACCGCCGTGCGGCGGTGCGCCGTACTTAAATGCATCGGTTAAATAACCGAATTTAGCATAGGAAACTTCGTCGGAAAGTCCCAGTGCACGGAACATCTTCTTTTGCAGTTCCGGATCCGTAATACGGATAGAACCACTTGCCATTTCGATACCGTTAAGCACCAAATCATAAGCTTTGGCAAACACACGCGCCGGATCGCTATCCAAATACGGAATGCATTCATCCAAAGGTGAGGTGAAGGGATGGTGCATCGCCACCCACATGTTCTGCTCTGCATCCCACTCAAAGAACGGGAAATTAATAATCCACAACAGATCAAAGCCTTCACGTTTGATATTCAACTTGTCAGCCAATTCCAACCGCAACGCGCCCAAAACCGTGAGAACAAGTTTGGATACGGTATCCGCGACCAGCAGCACCACGTCGCCTTGTTCAGCGCCCAATTTAGCAAGCAATGCCTGCATGGTTTCTTCCGTCAAGAATTTACCGAACGAGGAAGAAACGCCTTCCTCTGTCCAGCGCACCCACGCCAAACCTTTGGCACCAATGCCTTTTGCATGCTCGGTAAGCTTATCAATATCCTTACGGGAAACACTCTTGACCGCATCCTTGGCAACGATACCGCGAACGGATCCGCCGCCTTCGATTGCGGAGGTAAATACACCAAAACCGCAATCTTTCACAACGTCACTGACATCGCACAATTCCATACCGAAACGGGTGTCCGGCTTATCCGAACCGAAACGCTCCATCGCCTCCGTGTAGGTCATACGCGGCAACGGCAACGGAATATCCACGTTTAAGATTTCCTTAAACACGTGTTTCATAAACCCTTCGCCGATCTCCAAGACATCCTCTACGTCGACGAAGGACATCTCCAAATCGATCTGCGTGAATTCGGGTTGACGGTCAGCACGCAGGTCTTCGTCACGGAAACAACGTGCAAGCTGGAAATAGCGATCGAAACCGGCGACCATCGACAACTGCTTATACAACTGCGGCGACTGCGGTAACGCGTAGAATTCGCCTTTGTGTACACGGGACGGCACCAGGAAGTCACGTGCACCCTCCGGCGTAGAACGCACCAAAATGGGCGTTTCCAGCTCTACAAACCCTTGAGAATCAAAATAATCACGCGTTGCCTTTGCGATCTTGTGACGCAACAAGAGGTTGCGCTGTAAATCAGGACGGCGCAGATCCAAATAGCGATATTTCAAGCGCATTGCCTCTGCGGTGTTGGAATTTTCCACGATCTCAAACGGCGGGGTTTCCGCTTTGTTGAGAATGCGCAGTTCTTCGACCGCAATTTCCACTTCACCCGTGGGGATCTCATTATTGATAGACGAGCGAACGCGCACCGTACCGGTCGCGGCAAGCACGTATTCACCGCGGACGGTGAATGCTTTATCAAAGATATCGCGCGCCGTGTTATCGTCAAACGCTAACTGCACAATACCCGTGCGATCACGCAGATCAATGAAGATCAATTGACCGAGATCGCGTTGGCGCTGTACCCAACCGTACACCGTAGCGGTTTCGCCCGCGTGCTCTCTGCGGAAATCACCGCAATAGCGGGTACGCTTCATTCCTTTGATCGTTTCCATTTACATATCCCCTAACAGTTGTGCCACGTCGGCAAACTGCCGATCCAGCGATTTGTTGTATAAAACCGTATAAAGACCATCATCAAGATCCACGTCCGTGATCTCACCGGTCGCCATATCTTTAAGCTTTGCCTTGCCGGTTTCAAGCTCCGTATCTCCCACAACAATAGTGTACAGAGCATGCAACTTATCGGCATACTTCATTTGCGCTTTCAGTCCCCTGCCGACGGTATCGCATTCCACCGAAACGCCGCCCTCGCGTAACTGATTAGCAAGCGCAAAACAACGTTTTGCCGCCGCATCGCCCATCGAGGCGAGATACAGATCGCAAACGGGTTCTTTCGGAATCGGCGCATTCTGCGCGTGCAATACCATTAACAAGCGCTCAATCCCCATGCCGAAACCAAGCGACGGCAAATGCGGTCCGCCCAGTTCCTCGCACAAACCGTCATAGCGACCACCGCCGCATACAACTGCTTGCGCGCCGAGCGCGTCGGACACGAACTCAAACACAGTACGTGTATAATAATCCAAGCCGCGAACAATGTGCGGATCAAGCGAAAATTCAATACCAGCTGCCGTCAGGTATTCCTGCACCTTGTGGAAATGCTCCTGACAATCGTCACACAAATAATCAACAATCACCGGTGCATCCGCGGCGATAGCGGAACATATCGGCGATTTGCAGTCCAAAATGCGCATCGGGTTGCGTCCCAACCGATCGCGGCAAGTTTCGCACAAATCTCCCTGACGCTCCTCAAAGTAAGCTTTCAGCGCTTCATGATACGCTTTGCGGCAGGTCGGGCAACCGATAGAATTGATATGCAACGACACACCCTCAACCGATAACGCCTTGAGAACGTTGTGTGCAACGGCAATCACTTCTGCGTCTGCTGCCGGAGATGCCGTACCGAAACACTCAATACCGAACTGGTGGAACTCACGCAAACGTCCCGCCTGCGGTTTTTCATATCGATAGCAAGAAGTGACGTACGAAGCCTTTATAGGAAGCGCCTCATTGTGAAGTCCGTGCTCCAAAAGCAGACGCATAGCGCCCGCCGTTCCCTCCGGACGAAGGGTGATCGAACGACCGCCTTTATCTTCAAAGGTATACATTTCCTTTTGTACCACGTCGGTTGTTTCACCCACCGAACGCTGGAACAACTCCGTGTGCTCAAAAACCGGCATACGGATCTCACGATAGCCGTGATCGCGTGCGACCTGTAAAGCGGTACGCTCCACGTATTGCCATTCGTGACTTTCGTTGGGCAGCACGTCCTGCGTGCCGCGAATTGCTCTTGTAATCAATGCCATGATGTTATCGTCCCTTTTTATTTCGTACTGTTAGACGGATTAACAATATTACGCCAATCCAAGTCGCCGCGCTCCAAGCCGTGAATCAACACCTCTGCCGAGGCAATGTTGGTCGCAACCGGAACGTTTCGCATATCACACAAACGGAACATATCGCTCTCGTTCATTTCGTTTTCTTTGCTTGTCATCGGATCGCGGAAAAACAAAAGAAGGTCAATCTCATCACAGGAAATACGCGCCGAGATCTGTTGTGCGCCACCTTGGGCACAGCTTAAATAACGGGTTATCTGCAAACCTGTGGCTTCAGATACCAACTTACCCGTCGTGCCGGTAGCACACAGGTTGTGACGGCTGAGAATACCACAGTACGCGATACAAAACTGCACCATGAGTTCTTTTTTTGCATCGTGTGCGATCAACGCAATGTTCATCTGCTTCTCTCCTTTACCAATTACGCTTGCATGCGCCGCAAATCGGCAAGCAAAATGTCCTCTCCTAAATAACGTCCTGCGATGTTAGCAAAGCAAGTGCCGGCATTGGATTCCACCGGCAACGGTTTGCCGTACGCATTGGCAACCGCCACTTCTTCATCCTCCGGTAACACGCCGATCAGCTGCAATGCCGCCGTATCGATGAGTTCATCAATATCCGGCATCTTACCGCGCAAGATCGGATCTGGCCGTAGACGATTGATAATAAGTCTGGCAGGTATTTCCCGCTTACGCAACAACCGTGCAATGATCTGCGCGTCTCTGGCACACACCATATCGGGTGTTGTCACAACGAAGGCACGATCGGCACCGGCAACAGCAGTTTCAAAGCCGCGACCGATACCGGCAGGACAGTCAACAATGACCTCATCATAGTAGCGTGAAAAACCACGACAAAGGCGGGCCATATCCTCTGGTGTTGCCAGTTTGTCCAAATCAACGGGAGCCGGCAGCACAAACACGTCGGGGCAAATGGGCGAAGGATAAATAGCGCCCGCCGGCTGACAAGAGCCTGCAAGAACGTCTGCCATATCGTACACCGCAGTGCCGGCAATTCCCAGCATAACATCCAAACTACGCAAGCCGGCATCACCGTCCACAAGCAACACACGACGACCACGGCGTGCCAATGCACACCCTAATCCCGCCGAAACCGTGGATTTACCGGCGCCACCTTTTCCGGACGTAACAACTGAAATCATACCTTCACCCCCACTTGGAGAAAGTATATCACAAATTTGCTTTCGTGTAAACAATTTGTCCTTGCTTTTTTTAAAAAAACTGGTATAATATCCTTATTAAACGCATAGACGGAGAAAGTACGCAGATTTCCCGATACAGCAGAGAGGGTCGTCACGGGCTGAAAGCGACCTGCATCGGCATCTGAAGAAGTTCACTCCCGAGCGGCGGCGCTGATTCCCTGTGACGGGCGGTAGGTGTCGACGGGTTACCTCGTTATCGGTCATGAGTGTCCGCTTTTATTAAAGGCGGAAATATGGGTGGTACCGCGGAGATTTTCTTCGTCCCTAAATTTAGGGACGGAGTTTTTTTATTTTAGGAGGTTTCGTATGAACGAAAAATTAGAAGCCTTGCGCGAAAAAGCGCTCGGCGAACTGGCAACGTTGGAAACGCCGAAGGAGCTCGAGGAGTTCCGTGTGCGATTGCTGGGAAAGAAAGGTGAAGTAACCGAACTGCTTCGCGGTATGGGTGCTCTTCCCGCTGAAGAACGTCCGAAAATGGGACAGCTTATCAATCAGCTTCGCGGCGAATTGGAAGCAGCGCTTTCAGAACGTGAACAAAACATCATCGGCTTACTGAAAGAAAAACGTTTGAAAGAGGAAACGTTGGACGTAACCCTGCCGGGTACCAAAGCCAAAGAAGGCGGCCTGCACCCGCTCAACATCGTCCTCAATGACCTCATCGATATTTTCCAGTCGATGGGCTTTGACGTAGTGGACGGTCCGGAAGTAGAAACGGAGCACTATTGCTTTGAAGCCTTGAACGTACCGAAAGATCACCCCGCGCGTGATATGCAGGATACGTTCTATTTGGCTGAAAACCTGTTGTTGCGTACGCAGACCTCTGCCGCACAAGCACGCACTATGGAACAACGCAAACCGCCGATTCGCATCATCTGCCCCGGTCGTGTGTTCCGTGCCGACGAAGTGGATGCCACCCACTCTCCCGTCTTCCATCAGGTAGAGGGTTTGGTCGTAGATAAAGGGATCACGCTGTGTGATTTAAAAGGTGTTCTTGAGCAGTTTGCTCACGAGATCTACGGACCGGAAACGGAAGTGAAATTCCGTCCCTCCTTCTTCCCCTTTACCGAGCCGAGTGTTGAGGTCGACGTCACTTGCTCCGAATGCGGCGGTAAGGGTTGCCGCGTGTGCAAAGGCACCGGTTGGATTGAAATTCTCGGTGCCGGTATGGTTCACCCGCGCGTTCTCGCCGGTTGTGGCATTGATCCCGAAGAGTATACCGGCTTTGCGTTCGGTATCGGTCTGGACCGCCTGACCACTACACGCTACAAAATCAGCGATATTCGTCTGTTGTTCGAAAACGACCAACGGTTTTTAGAGCAGTTTTAAGGAGGGAATCGATTTATGAAAATTTCATTGAATTGGCTGAAACGCTACGCCGATATTTCGGTTCCCGTTGAGGAACTGTGTGACAAAATGATCCTTAGCGGCTTTGAGGTTGAAAGCATTGAGGATCTGTCCGCAACCATGTCCAACGTGGTAGCGGCACGCATTTTAAAATTAGAGAAACATCCCGATGCAGACAAACTGCAGATCTGCCAAATGGATGTTGGCGGTGCCGAACCGATCCAGATCATCACGGGCGCACAAAACGTCTTTGAAGGTGCGCTGGTACCGGCAGCCTTGCACGATTCGCATTTACCGAACGGTATGCACATCAAACGCGGGAAACTGCGTGGTTTGCCGTCCGACGGTATGCTCTGCTCCGGTGAAGAACTCTGCTTAAAAGAAGCCGATTATCCGGGCGCCGAGGTCTATGGCATTTTGATCCTTAACGAGGACGTTCCCGCCGGCACCGATATGCGCGATATTCTGCACCTTAACGACGTTGTCATTGATTTTAAGATCACCGCAAACCGTCCCGACTGCCAAAGTGTTCTCGGTGTCGCGCGTGAGATTGCGGTGGCACTCAAGCAAGAATTTCGCGCCCCTCAGCCGACCTACACCACGGTCGGCGGCGATATCAACGACTACATTGATATCACGGTCAAAGATTTCGATCTCTGCCCGCGCTATATGGGACGTATCGTGCGTAATCTGCGCATCAAATCCTCTCCCGATTGGATGAAGGATTGCCTGAGGGCGGCAGGTATGCGCCCCATCAATAACATTGTCGATATCACCAACTTCGTTATGTTGGAAACCGGTCAACCGATGCACGCGTTTGATCTGCGCGACATTCGCGGTAACCAAATCATTGTGCGTTGCGCCAACGAGGGCGAATCCATCACCACGCTGGACGGTAAAGATCACGAGTTGACCGCCGATATGCTTGTTATCGCCGACGGCGAAGCCCCGTCCTGCGTTGCCGGTATTATGGGTGGTTTGAACAGCGAGATCAAGGAAGATACCACCGATCTGTTGTTTGAATGTGCCAAATTCCGCCGCGACAGCGTTCGCCGCACCGCACGCACCTTAGGTATGCGCACCGAATCCTCCGCCCGCTTTGAAAAAGGCGTGGACATTATCGGTGTTCAATATGCGATGGATCGCGCATTGCAGCTCATCCAAGAGTTGGATGCCGGCGATATTGTTGACGGCGTGCTTGACCGTCACGAGGAATTGCCCGCTCCCCGTATGTTGAAGGTCACTACCGAAAGCATCAACGCTTTGCTTGGTGTAGACGTACCCGAAAGTGCGATGGTGGATATCCTCAACCGTTTGGAGATCGCTACCACGTTGGAGAACGGTGTTCTCACTTGTGCCGTGCCTTCGTTCCGTGATGACATCGAAGGGCGCGCCGATCTTGCCGAGGAAGTTATGCGCGTATACGGATACGATCACATCGTATCCACTCCTATGACGGGCTCCATCGTTCGCGGCAAGATTCTGCCGGAGCGTCGCAACGTAAATCTCATCAAAGAGTTACTGATTGCGCAGAGTATGCAGGAGATCTCTACTTATTCGTTTATCAGCGGCAAAGCGCTTGACACGCTTTCGCTCGACGAGAGTGATCCCCGCCGTCAGGTTGTGACATTGCTCAATCCTTTGGGCGAAGAATACTCCGTTATGCGCTCACAGTTGATTACCAGTATGCTGACAGTGCTCTCCACTAACTACAACCGCAAAAATGCGGCTGTGCGTTTCTTTGAAGTCAGCAAACTGTTCCGTCCCCTCTCGTTGCCGCTGACCGAGCAACCGAAAGAGATCCCCGCTCTGTCGCTCGGCTTATACGGTAAAGAGGAAGATTTCTTCACGCTCAAAGGCATTGTGGAAACCTTGCTTTCGAATTTCGGTGTAGATGCTGAATATGCACGCAGCAGCGAGCCGTATCTGCATCCCGGTCGTCAAGCTGCCGTTACCGTAAACGACACCATTATCGGTACGTTCGGTGAAGTTCACCCCGATACCGCCGCAGCCTACGATCTGGACACCCGTGTCTACGTTGCCGAGCTGCAGTTGCAGCCCTTGTTTGAAGCGATTGAAAAGGTTCGTGTGCTCTACAAACCGCTTCCCCGCTTCCCCGCCGTTGAACGCGATTTGGCACTCTTGTGCGACGAGGAATTACCGGTGGCTGAAATTCAAAAGACCATCACCAAAGCCGGCGGCAAGTTGTTGGAAAACGTGACCTTGTTCGATGTCTATCAAGGCGCACAGATCGCGGCAGGAAAGAAAAGTGTCGCATTCAGCTTGTACTTCCGTTCTGCAGAAGGTACTCTTTCCGATACGGATATTGACCCCGTATTGAAGAAGATCTTTGCCAGATTAGAGGAAAAAGGTTGCACACTTCGGTCATAACACTTGCATTTTCACAAACAATAGCGTATACTGATAGTTAGTTAGTACGATGGGAGGAATCCGAATGTTAGATAAAACCATGACTTTCTCGGTAAACGAGGATAAAGATCAGCAAATGAAGCAGGTACTTACTGCCGTATATGACTCTCTGCGCGAGAAAGGATACAATCCTATCAATCAGATCGTTGGATACATTTTGTCCGAAGATCCGACCTATATCACCACACACAACAATGCTCGCAGTCTGATCCGTAAGGTCGATCGCGATGAGTTGTTGCGTGCAATGGTACGCTCTTATCTAAACAACTAAGAAACGAGGATTTCATAATGGCAGATAAGCAAGAAAAGCTCCTGACATATAAGGGCAAACCGCTCGTTCGCAGTGGTAACGTCCTGTATTACGGAGATATGGCAGAAAAGTGCGTAGTGATACTGCAGGTCCTCTCCAACAAAACTGTCGGCGATATGACGGTAGCGGATAAGATCCAGGTTCAGCTTATGTTGACCGACCCGGAAGTCCGTTTAAAGGATCGTATCTTAAAGAAAAGCGAAAAGAACGGTCTGTACAACGCCATGGATATCGGCAGTATTTGGTTGGAACGCGCACTCGCAGAAAATTAAAAGTAAAAGAGCACCGACAAAAGTCGGCGCTCTTTTTTATTGCTTTTTAAGGCGGGCAGCAAGAAGTTTATCGGGGGTGACGTACACCGTACGATTGGTTTCGTAGATAACCATTCCCGGTTTCGACCCCGCCGGTTTTTTCACGTTCTTGATCTGTGTGTAATCCACAGGCACTTGTGCCGAGTCAGCGGCTTTAGAATGTGTCGCTGCAAGAATTGCCGCTTGCATCAACGTTTCATCAGGCGGGGTAACTCCATCGGTTAACACCACCGTATGTGAGCCGGCAATGTTTTTGGTGTGGAACCACCAGTCGCTTCCCTTCGCCGTGCGAGTCGTCAATTTATCATTCTGCACGTTGTTGCGACCAACCAAAATGGTAAAGCCATCATCCGACACAAACTCGAGCGGTTTTGTAGGCGGTGGCAGTTTTTGCTTCCCGCCCTGTTTACGCAAATATCCGGTACTGATAAGTTCCTCGCGCAACTCCTCCAATTCACGCACCGTTGTAGCGCGAGAAAGTGCATCAAACACAGAATCCAAATACAACAAATCCTGCTCACCGATTTGAATCTGCTGTCCCAAGATCTCCTCGGCTGTCTTAGCTTTGCGATATTCCTTATAGTATTTCTGCGCATTTTGTGTCGCAGAAAGTGACGGATCCAGCGGGACACTGACAGTGGGACAAGCTTCGTCATAATAATTCACCAGTTCCGCTTTGTCCGCGCCTTTGGCAATTGCGTGAAGATTGGCATTGATCAGATCAGCATACAAACGCTTTTCATCACGCTTGCCGGAATCGGCAAGTTCCATGCGCTGATTATTCAGTTTGCGGGAAATGCGATCCACCGTCGTATTTAGCACGCGCCAAATATCCTGTGAACGCTGACGCATCCGTTCCGCCGCATCCTTTTCGGCGTAGAAATCATCCAACAAGCGGGAGAAGCCGTCCACTTCCCGTCCGACTGCTGACAAACCATACTGCGTAATAGGCAAAAAACTGAAATCGAGCGGTGTACGGTCTGTGCGGTACAAAATGTACGGCGTACGCTTTTCGGTAGAAAGCAACGCTTGTTGAATACGGTATAACGCGCGCTCTAAGCGGTGTTCTTGCGCCTCGGCAAGCACACCGTCGTCATCTTCCCCGCGTAACGTTTGCGCGGCAATTTCGCGGCATACAAGGGGCGAAAGCCCTTGCGTACAGGAACGAATCGCGCGGTCGAGCGGCGCGCCGCCTTCTTTGATACGGGCTGAAACCTCTTCGACCGTGTTGTTCAGTAAATCAACACGTACGGAGTCCACG